>JAZNCY010000081.1:0-3506 GCA_045587825.1 Acutalibacteraceae bacterium | reverse complement strand
TGATTTATTTTGTTTATTAGTGTAAAATCTTATATGTATTAATATGTAATAAATAAAGAGGAATTTTGTTATGGAATTTAAAAGAGTAAAAAACAAAGAAAACAAATTAAAAAGCTTTATATCTTTGATGATAATTGTTGGTATTATCTTAGCACAGATTCCAATTATTATTAACGCTTATATTTACGAGTATGCAAACAGATATGTATTAACTGTTGAAGAAGCAAAAAACTATAATGTTGACTGTGTTTTAGTATTAGGCGCAGGTGTAAGAGACGGCGCACCTACTCACATTTTACAAGAGCGAATTTTTAGAAGTGTTGAAGTTTATAACACTGGCTGTACTGACAGAATTTTAATGAGTGGTGACCACGGCAGAGTTGATTACGACGAGGTTAACACTATGAAGCAATTTGCAATAGACAACGCTGGTGCCGTTGCTACAAATATTTTAATGGACCACGCTGGCTTTTCTACTTATGAATCTATGTACAGAGCAAAAGAAATTTTTGAGGTTAAAAGCTTAATAATTGTTACACAGGAGTTTCATTTATACAGAGCGATTTATGATGCAAGAAAGTTAGGTCTTGAAGCTTACGGCGTATGTGCTGATGGATACTATAACTTTGCACTCACAAAAGAGCTTTATAATGATTCACGTGAGTTTTTAGCGAGAGTCAAAGACTTTATTTGGTGCATAATAAAACCTGAGCCTACTTATTTAGGCGAGGTTATTCCTATTTCTTCACCAGGTGAAGCAACAGACGATAAGAACGTTTAATAAATAATTTTTTTGAGAGTTGTTTTATGGATTTTGATATTATTGTAATTGGTGCAGGGCTTGGTGGCTTAACGGCTGCTGCCTGTGCTACGAAAAATGGCAAAAAAGTTTTAGTATTAGAGAGAAATCTGACACCTGGTGGTAGTGCTACAAGCTTTACACGTGGCAGATTTGAATTTGAAGTATCTTTACACTCACTTTGCGGGTATTCAAACACACAAGGTGTTGGTGACGTGCGCATAATTTTTGATGAATTAGGTATTTCTAACAAAATTGAATGGTGCAAGTTACCTACTGCTTTCAGAGTAATTACAAAATCTAAAAACGGCGAAAAAATTGATGCAACTCTCCCCTTTGGCATTGAAAGCTTTATAAAAGCAATGGAGGAATATGCACCAGAAAGCTCTGCTTCTTTAGAAAAGCTTTTTGATGTAGCAGAGGTTACTGTTGACGGCATAAACCATCTTTGTGCTACTGAAGAAAAAATCAATATGAACTTTGCTAAAAGTCTTTTAAAGGATTACGGCAATTTTGTAAGGACTGCACCTTACACAGTAAACGAAGTTTTCTCTGCTTTAAACATACCACAAAGAGCGCGTGAAATTCTTTCTAATTTATGGATTTTCCACGGCGTAGACTGTGACAGATTAAGTTTTACTGAATATATTCTCACACTTTATAATTATATTCAATTCGGTGGTTACGTGCCAAAAAACAGAAGTAATGAAATTGCACTTACACTCTCAGGTTTTATTGAAGATAACGGCAGTCAGATTTGGTTGGGCTCTGAAGTTTCAAGAATAATTTTTGAAAATGGCAAAGCTACGGGCGTTATTTTAAGTAACGGCGAAAAAATACTTTGTAATCACATTATTGCAAACTGTTCGCCCACATTTGCATATTCAAAAATGATGAAAGCAGCTGACGTGCCTGTTACTGCAACAAAAAGAAGTAATATGAGAACCTTTGGTGCAAGAGGTGCCGCTATTTACGTTGGTTTAAATCGTTCAATAAATGATTTAGGTATCACAGACTGCAACACGATTATTACAGAAAGTGCCGACTCTTCTGTTCAGTATGATTTAATGAGAACTTTAAGCAGTAACAATATGTGTAGAGTTACTTGCCTTAACGCTATAAACTCAGATGCCTCACCTAAGGGGACAGCAATTCTTACATTCACTACACTTTTCACAGAAAATTGTTGGGCTAACGTAGAGCCTGAGAATTATTTTGAGGAAAAAGATGCTTTTGCAAAACGTATTATAAAGCTTTACGAGGACTCTACTGGCATTAAAATAAGCGAAAACATTGAAGAATTAGAAATTGCAACACCTTTAACCTTTGCAAGATATTTAAACACACCTCAAGGCGTAATTTACGGTTACTCTACCGACAACACTGACAACATGCTTTCTCGTTTTATGACGGAGGAAAGCGACTCCGACACAAAGGGTTTAAGATTTTGTGGTGGCTTCGGCACTCAGGGTGCGGGAGTTCATTCTGCTATTGCTTCTGGCAGAAACACTTGCTACGCCACACTTTATGATATAGAAATGGAAGATAAGGGGGATAAAAAATGAAAGAAAAAGTAAGTATTCATTCCCCCACAAAAGATTTTTCTGAATTCGTGAGAATTCCAGAAGCGAGAAAAAACGCTATTAACAATGCGCTTAAAACACCTGTAAGAAAGAACTTTAACGTTAACTCAACAGCAAATTTTCTTCACCCGCAGGTTCAATATTTAAAAATAAGAGAAGTTATTGAACTTTCGAGAGATGAGCGTTGCTACGTTCTTTACCCCGACTCTGCTCACGGCACAGGGAAGTTAGCATATTTCAGACCTGGTCAGTATTTGAGCATTACACTTAACATTGGTCAGTCAATTCTCACAAGACCTTTTACAATCTGCTCGTCACCTCTTGACTCAAGTAATGACGACTTTTATATGATAAAAGTTAAAAAGGTTATGCACGGCTTTGCTTCAAATTATATTTTTAATAACTGGCAAAAAGGCACTGAGGTTGTAGCATCTCAGCCACTCGGTAATTTTTATTACCAGACTTTAAGAGATTACCCGTTTTTAGTTGGCGCTACTGATAACGAAGGAATCCCAGCATTTTTATCTATGGCAAGAGCCATTGAAGAAAAATCGTTAAACGTTAACCTTACACTTTTTTACAGTTGCCGTAAAAAGCAAGATGCTTTATTTATGGATGAGCTTATTGAAATAAGTAAAACCACTAAAAACTTTAATATTGTATTTGTTTTCAGCGATGAAAAGGTAGAAAATTACGAACGTGGTTTTATTACAAAACAACTAATTGAAAAGTACGCTCCGCCAGAAAAATTCAGTGTATTTATAAACGGCTCAGAACAGCTTTTAAACCTCATTTCAACACAGATTGCAGAATTAGGTTTAGAGAGAAAAGATATAAGACTCAACATTGGTAGCAAAAATAAAGAAGCTAAATTGATACCTGATTTCCCACCAGAATTTCTTGGTAAAACGTTTGAACTCAGGGTAAAAAAAGACGGAAAGGTTTTAAAAACCATTCCGTGTAATAGTGAAGAGACTATTTTATTAGCTCTCGAAAGAGCTGGAATAGAAGCTCGTTCTCATTGTAGAGTTGGTTCTTGTGGATTTTGTAAAGCAAGACTCACACGTGGTAACGTATTTATTCCAGAAGGAACTGACTCAAGAAGAATTTCAGACACGTCACAC
>JAZNCY010000080.1:0-4850 GCA_045587825.1 Acutalibacteraceae bacterium | reverse complement strand
TTAATAGCCTCCATAACCATTGATTCCTGACCCATAGCAGCACACATAACAACCTTTGAGTTAGGGTCGAGCTGCTTAATAGCTGCAAGAGCTTCAATACCACTCATATTAGGCATAGTAATATCAAGAAGAACTAAGTCTGGTTTGTGCTCCTGATAAAGTTCAACAGCCTGAGCACCGTCAGCAGCCTCAACGAAGTCTGTGTAACCTACACCACTTAAGTGATTCTGAATCATTTTTCTCATGAAACCAGCGTCATCAGCTAACATAATTTTATACATAAAATCTTCCTCATTTCTGATTATAATTTATTAATTTGGTAACACTAAACTTATAATGTTCCGCCAAGTGAATCTAAAAGTTCTTTTGCACCGACAATTTCTGTTACACGAACACCGAAGTTATCGCCAACAACAATAACATCACCGTATGCAAGTAACTGACCATTAACAATTATTTCTGCAGGAGCACCTGTCTGTTTATCAAGTTCAATAACAGTACCCTGACCGAAATCCATAATATCTTTAATCTTTTTCTTAGAGCGACCAATTACAACTGAAATATCAAGCTGAACACCCATAAGTAAATTAAGATTACCACTATAAGGTGTACCTGCCATACCAACCTTTTTGCCAAAGTCAGGGAAATCAGCAGTTTTGATAGTTACAGTTGGGTCTGGCTGATGCATTGGCATACCATAGCCCATTGGCTGCTGCATTGGCATTCCGTAATATGGATTTTGCATATTAGGCATCATACCCTGAGGATATTGACCTTGATACATAGCCTGTTGCTGTGCCATATACTGTTCCTGATTATACATAGGTGGCTGACCATACATATTAGGTGCACCCTGATTAAACGGCTGTTGTTGCATAGGTTGCTCCTGAATAGGCGTTGGAGCTGGAGCTGGTGCCGGTGCTGGTGTTGGGGCTGGTGCCGGAGCAGGAGCTGGCGCTGGAGCCGGTGTTGGCTCTGCAACCGGAGCTGCTGGTGCTTCGATTAAAGTGTCACCAGCTTCTTGTTCGCCCGAAATAATAGAAACAATTTTCTTAGCTAAGTCAATAGACAAGTATGAAGTAAATACTGTATCAACTATTGCTGCACCGCCATCTTCTTCAATGTTAAGATTGAATGAAACGGCTACAACATTTTCTTCGCTATGACCATCTGCTTCAAAGGACTCAAGCACGTCTGTACGTGAAGTAATGAGCTTTGACTCAGGTGTTGAAATGTTAACTGTCATACCAAGGATTTCTGAGAGTGCTGTTGCAGATGAACCCATCATCTGATTCATAACCTCACAAGCAGCACTAAGGCTCATATCGTCAAATTCAAATTCTTCTTCTGACCCTTGAGTATAATCGTTACCCATAAGGATATCTAAGATTATTCTCATATCGTTTCTTCTGAGAATAATTACGTTTGCGCCTTCTATACCTTCAACATAGTTAATTTTAACTAAAATTGCAGGTTCAAGTTTAGAATAGTCGATTGTGTCAAAAGTATTTAATTCAACATTAGGAGTTGTTATTAACACTCTCTTATCCAACATTGAAGATACCGCAGTAGCTGCAGCACCCATGCTAATGTTTAAGACCTCACCGATGGCATCAAGGTCATCTGATGATAAAAAGATTTCGTTATCAGTCTTCAACGTTTGCATCCTCCCTTTGTTCTTCTTTTTTTTGTTCGCCTAATGACTTAACAAGCTTAATAGCTTTTTTGTTATTTGATTCACCCATTCGTGCAGAATACCAAGGCATTCCTTCGATGTGAACCTCTATGTCATCGTCAATACGCTTATTTAACATTAAAACATCATTTACTCTTAAGTCAGTAACCTCTTCAAACGACATTGTGCATCTGTCAAGGAAGGCTTCAATATTAAGGTCAGATTTCTTAAGGTAATCCATAAGAAGGTCTTGCTTAAGCTGTTCCTTATCCTGATCCTGTTGCCTTGTGCCTTGTGAATATTTCTGACTAAGGCTACCAATGACTTCTTCAAATTTATCAGCAGGCATACATAAGTTTGCCGTACCTTCATAAAACTCTTCTTTAATATCGAAAGAAACTATAAGAACTATATCCTGTGGCGAAAATGCCTGAAGCAATCTACCGTTTGTCTGAATAGCCTTAAAGTCAGTTTCGAGTGGGAAGTAAGTCTTCCAGGCATCCTTCATTGTTTTCGCAACCTTTTGCATTACGTGTTCAAGAAGGGCTGTTTCTATTTCTGTAAACTCTCTCTGAAGTATTGTAGGTTCGCCGTTACCACCCATCAATCTGTCAATCAACATATAACCGAAGGAGGTAGGGAATTCAAGTAGCAACGTTGTTTCGCCGAAGCTTGAATTTTCAGGTTCAAAACCTATAATACCAACAAGAGTGCTATCTGGTATAGCATTGTTAAACTCAAAGTATCTTTGTTCTTCTAATTGACTGACGTTTACTTCACATATACTGTGAAGAGCGTTAGTGAAGTAGGAAGAAACAATTCTTGCAAAGGTTTCAAGAAAGTTGTTTAACGATTTGAGCTGGTCCTTTGTAAACTTTTTAGGTGAAGCGAAGTTATAGGCTTTAATTCGCTCTTCGGGCTCGCTTTCAACCGGTGCACCGCTTTTCATACGTTGCAAAAGTTCATCAATCTGGCTTTGGGATAACGCTTCTGCCATTCAGCTACTCAACTCCTTTCTTGGAAATAATAGTATAAAAATCATTTTTTTGAATCTTTACCTGATAATTGTGGAAGTAATACATCATTTACATCGCCTTCTTTTGGGTATTCATCGCTGTTATAAAGGTCCTCAAGGGCATCGTAAATATTTGTATTAACATTACTGTTTTTACCGATAATAACAAGCTCAACACGACGGTTCTTTCTCATACCTTCTTCTGTATCATTAGATGCTACAGGGAAGTTATCACCATAACCTAAAACCGTAATTTTCATATTATCGATTTTTTTATTTAATTCAAAATAGTTTGCAACAACTGCAGCTCTTTCGCCTGCAAGACGCCAGGTTCTTTCAGGGTCCTGCTCAACAGCAGGCTTAGCAGTATGACCGCAAATATTTATGAGCTTAATTTCTTTTTCAAATTCCTTTAAACCGTCACCTATAAATTCCAATACGTCATAGGCATCGTCTCTTAGAGTATACTCATTAGGTTTAAAGAATATAGCACTGTCAAATCTTACGTAAATAACGTCTTCAATTTTTGCGATTGAAACAGAGCTTTGCATATTATTTTCTTCAACGTACTCTTCTAATTTTTCAAAAAGAGTATCCATTGCAGCTTCTGTCATATCCTGACTGTTACCTGAACCTTCACCGCCACCTACTGCGGAACCCTGAATAAGTTCTTCAAGCACTTCTTTGTCAATATTCTGGAATGATTCAAGGAAAGCATTGAACTTTTCCTGGTCAATTGTTGACATACTAATCATAAGAACAAAGAAACAAAGAAGCAAGGTAACCATATCGGCATAGGTGTTAAGCCAAGCCTGACCGCCACCGCCACCGCCTGATGACTTTCTTTGTCTTGCCATTTTTTACCAACCTTTACATAGTTATTGGGTTAAATTTATTTTTTACCCTTTTTGCCGCCTTCATCATCTGATGAACCTGAATCGCCTGGGTTAAACTTCTTTTGTTTATACTCAGGTAACATATGTATAAGTCTTTCTTGTACAAGCTTCGGGTTTTCACCAGCTTGAATCGCCTGAACACCCTCTGCAATAATTGACATACAAAGATATTCTTCTTCGTGACGAACTCTTAATTTATTTGAAATAGGTAAAAATAATGCATTCGCTAAAATAGAGCCATAGAAGGTTGTAACAAGTGCAACAGCCATATTAGGACCTAATGTGTCAATATCGCTCATATTCTGAAGCATATTAATAAGACCTATTAATGTACCAATCATACCGAACGCAGGACCAAGCTCTGCACCCTTGTCATAAAAAGCTCTGTCAGAGCTATGACGGTCATCAAGGTTTGCAAGCCAGCAATCCATTTGTTCTTTAACTTTTTCCTGGTCAACCGAGTCAACTACCATCTGAAAACTGTTTTTCATAAAGGCATCGGTCATTTCGTTTGTATCTTCTTCAAGTGCTAAAAGACCGTTAGCTCTCGCTTTTTTAGCACATTCAACTATTTTTGCTATGTAAACTTCAGGGTTATATACTTTTGGAGAAAAGATAATACCTAAATGCTTCGGTATTTTTGCAAACTGTGAAATTGGGAATGAAAACATCAAACAAGCTATAACGCCACCAATAACGATAATAATACTTGGTGGATCAAAGAAACTTCCAAGAGTAGTAGTTACAAACGTATAACCGCCACCCTCTTTTTCAGTACACATAATACCAAAAACCATCAAACCAAAAGCAAGTAGAAGTCCGATTATTGACATAATGTCTATTTTTCGTTTCATAAAGCCTAATACGCCCCTTTAAATTTATTATCCTAATTTAAATTAATCAGTTCTTATAAATCGCCGATATTAGGAATTACATTTGTCTTAGAACCACCGGTAATAGCACGGTATTTATAAATTTTATCTAATACCTCTTGCATAGGTTCCTTAACAATAATTACATTCTTTGTTATTAATTTAATTGTTGTATCCGGTGTTTCTTCAATAGTTTCAATAAAATCCGGATTTAAAGAGAATGGAACGTTATTTAACTTAGTTAAAATAATCATAGCTTTTCCCCACAATTCTTATTTTGGTTGTTGTATTTTTGTTTTTTTATTTATGGTAATACAGACGACAACCTCTCAACAACCAATGAGGTTGTCGCCGTATTATTTATTTTTTAAAAGATTTATGGTACTTAATTA
>JAZNCY010000079.1:0-5740 GCA_045587825.1 Acutalibacteraceae bacterium | reverse complement strand
TGGAATACTTCTTGGAATATTTTCGTAGAAGCCACCACCAGTGATGTGAGAAATACCTTTAACCTTAACTTCTTCTAAAAGAGCAAGAATTGGTTTAACGTAAATCTTAGTAGGTGTTAAAAGTGTTTCACCGATTGATTTGCCACCGAGTCTTTCGAGTGGAGTTTTTATATCAGCATTTTCAACGTCAAATACTTTTCTTACAAGTGAGAAGCCGTTTGAGTGAACACCGCTTGAAGGAAGAGCAATAATTACGTCGCCTTCTTCCATTTCTTTGTTATTAAGAATGTTTTCTTTATCAACAACACCAACAGAGAAGCCTGCAAGGTCATATTCATCTACTGGATAGAAACCAGGCATTTCTGCTGTTTCACCACCGATAAGTGCTGAACCAGACTGAACACAGCCTTCTGCAACACCTTTAACGATATCAGCAATTCTTTCAGGAACGTTTTTACCACAAGCGATATAGTCAAGGAAAAATAATGGTTTTGCACCTGAACAGATAACATCGTTAACACACATAGCAACACAGTCGATACCAACTGTATCGTGCTTGTCCATAATAAAAGCTAATTTAAGTTTTGTACCAACACCATCAGTACCACTAACAAGAACTGGTTTTTTGAGACCTTCTGGAAGTTCAAAAAGACCACCAAAACCACCAACATCTGAGCAAACGCCATCTGTAATTGTTCTTGCAACATATTGCTTCATAAGCTCAACTGCTTTGTAACCTGCAGTAATATCAACACCTGCTGCTGCATAACTTTCTGATCTTGAATTATTCATAATATCTTTCTCCTTAATAGTTGTTATTTTTAATTAATCTTCTTTACCACTCCAGCAGTAAGTACAAACTCTGTCTGCCGGAAGACCGATTGCTTTAATAAGTCCATCAAGTGACTGGAATTCGAGAGAAGCAAAATGGAGTTTATCACAAATCACTTTTCTCATCCTTGCGCCACGTTCAGTTGTAGCATCACTGTATTCATCAAGATGCTTAGCACCTTCTTCACCCTCAAGCTCGTAGATAGTACTTCTTGTAATAAGCTCCATCTCCGAATTTGCACGTGAGAAATTAAGATATTTACAACCAAACATAATTGGTGGACAAGCTGAACGCATATGAACTTCTTTTGCACCATTTTCATAAAGGAACTCAACAGTTTCACGAAGCTGAGTACCACGAACGATACTATCATCAACGAAAAGAAGTTTTTTATCTTGTATTAAAGCGTGAACAGGAATCTGTTTCATTTTAGCAACCATATTACGCTCTCTCTGGTTAGATGGCATAAAGCTTCTTGGCCAGGTTGGAGTGTATTTAATAAAAGGTCTTGCAAAATGAATACCACTTTCGTTAGCGTAACCTATAGCGTGTGGAGTACCAGAATCAGGAACACCTCCAACATAATCGATATCCTGAGCAACGCCATTTTCCTTATCAGTTTGTGCCATAATCCTGCCGTTTTCATATCTCATAGCCTCAACATTTCTGCCTTCGTAGCAAGAAGTTGAATAACCATAGTAAGACCAGAGAAAAGCACAAATTTTCATTTTATCTCTCGGTGCTGAAAGAACTTTTACTTCTTTACTTGTTATTTCAACAATTTCACCAGGACCTAATTCTTTATAATCATCGTAGCCAAGCTTTTTGAATGCAAAATCTTCAAAAGAAACACAGAAGCCATCATCTCGTTTACCGATAATAACAGGTATTCTGCCCATTTTATCTCTTGCGGTAATTAATTTTCCGCTTTCTGTAAGAATAAGAATTGAAGCTGAACCTTCAATAACATCCTGTGCAAATTTTATACCTTCAGCGAAGCTACTCTTCTGGTTAATCATAGCAGCAACAATTTCACAAGAGTTGATTTTCGCCCCTGTCATTCCACTGAAATGACCGCCACTGAATGATAAATATTGCTTTACTAATGCTTCACTATTATTTATAACACCAACCATACAAATTGCATAGTTACCTAAATTTGAACAAATAACTAACGGTTGTGGGTCAGAGTCGCTTATGCAACCTATAGCAGCATTACCACTCATCTCATTGAGAATATTTTCAAATTTTGTTCTGAATGGTGAGTTTTCAATTTTATGAATTTTTCTTTGTAAACCAATTTCGGAATTAACTGCAGCCATACCTGCACGTCTTGTACCAAGATGTGAATGGTAGTCCGTACCGAAAAAGGCATCGAGCACCGCATCATTTTCTGAAACGACACCAAAAAAACCGCCCATACTTTACCTCCGGAATATATAAAATTACACGTTGAATTTTTCTTCTACAGCTTTATTTTTTTCTAAAACAACTGCTGTATCATTTTTTCTTTTAGCAATAAGTTTTTCTGCTAAATCATCATCAGCAACTGCTAAAATTTCAAGAGCTAAAAGCGCAGCGTTAACACCACCATCAATAGCAACTGTTGCTACCGGAATACCTGAAGGCATCTGAACAGTTGAAAGCAAAGCTTCCATACCACCTAAATTTGCAGATTTAACAGGAATACCAATTACAGGGAGTGTAGTATTAGCAGCAATAGCACCAGCTAAGTGAGCAGCCATACCAGCTATAGCAATAATTGCGCCAAAGCCGTTCTTTTTAGCGTTTTCGCTGAATTCTTTAGCTTCTACTGGAGTTCTGTGTGCAGAGAAAACGTGAACTTCAAATGGAGCATTAAACTCTTTTAAAGTGTTAATTGCTTTTTCTGCAATTGGAAGGTCACTGTCACTACCCATAATAATAGCAACTTTTTTCATAACATTAACATCCTTTCGATGAATTATTTACAAAACAATAAAAGGGCGCACTCGCTCATAAAACAAGTGTGCCCAGACGGTCGGCAATATAGCCTGAAAGTTCCGTGTGGTGCTCCACTCGGGAATGTAAATAGTTCCCCTTTCCGTCAGTAACAATCAGACAAATTTTTCATAAAAAAACTATGTTTAAATTTTAACATTTTCGCTTCTTAAAGTCAATAGAACAAACAATAAAACAGATGACGAAAAATAGAAGTTTAGCCCCCCAAATTTGTACACCTTGCCAAATAAAATTTACATTTACAAAATAAAAACAAAAAAGAGTGAAAATTATTCACTCTTTTCATCAACAACATTTAATTTTTCATAACACAATTGTTTAAAAAACTCAAAATTTTCTTCACCTAAAATATCTTTATAATTTATTAATGCTTGTTGATAATCATCAAACATTTTTTGTTTTTGTGATGGAGAACTCTTTTTTTCCATTTCGGCAACAAGTGACGTAAAGCTCTCGTTTAAAAAGCCTTTAATTATTGCATCCTTACGATTATTCAAATCTTCTAATTGTTCAGACGGACCTCTTCCATCAAAACGCCAGAATGGTTCAATTCTTACAAGATTTTCAGTAGTAACAATCAAATCTTTGAGAGATTTAAAAAAGACCTGTGGATACTTTGTTGTATTAACATTCTGTGCTGCTGCCCTGCCAATTCTGATATTTCTGCCAACATAACTATAAGTTAATTTCACCAATTTTTCCTGAGGTATCAGTTTTCGTGTTACCGGTGTGCCAGAAACAATTTTTTGTAATGCAATTCTTTCTTCGCGGTCATAATCTCTTGGCTTGAATGAATAGCCATCTTGTTCTTGTTTTTTCTTCTTGAATAACATAAAATTTTCTTTTCCTTGGTTTTTCTTTATATTTTAACACAACACGCTCATTCAGTCAACAAACTAATATTTTTTAAATGCAGCACATATTGTACTTTCACAGAGTCCGAACTCACTTAAAATTTTTAACTCGTCAGGAAGCTCGAGAAATTTTCTTTCAGGATAAATTACTCTTCTTTCATTTTGAAAATCAATCTTAAGCGTTTTATTATTAATCGAATCAAAATCAGCTACAACATCATATTTTAAAAAATCGGCGTTTGAATCAGTTACAATATTCGGCTTAACACCATATTCAAAAAAGCATTCTCTTTGCCAATCTCTTACGCTAAAATCTTTAGAAATATTTACTGTAAGCGTTTTAATTTTCGGCAAAAGTAATGGCAATTCTTCTTTCAATTCAAAAGTAATATCAGAAACAAAAACATTAAAGTGTTTTGATTTTTCATTGTTAAAAAGCTTAAAAAAACTCTGAAATATCGCCTTTTTCAAATAAGGCTTCTCATCAAACAACAATTCGTTTATAAACTCATTTTCCGATAACTTTTCACCCGCAACAATTTCACCTTTATATCGTTCTAATAATTTTTTGAAAGCTTCATCAACAAGATATTTTTCTTCGACAGAAATAACAAAGTGCGGTTTATTATTAATAATTAAACCAGTTCTTGTATAATTAAATAAATCCTCGTTTACTTTCTTTTTTCGCCTTAGTTTTTTTCTTTTTTCACACACATCTTCTTTTAACTTTAAAATAATCATAAAAAACGCCCCTTTTTCAAAATATATGAAAAAGGGACATATTTTAGTATTTAAAATAAATCAGCCTCTTATCTGAAGACCTGCAGGTTTTGAAAGATGGTTCATCGGGTTAACCCAGCTACCATTAATCATAAGACCAAAATGCAAGTGAGCACCGAAAGAATAACCGGTATTACCAACCTCACCTAATTTTGTACCTTGGGTAACATAATCGCCAACATTAACAGATACCTTAGACATATGAGCATAGTAGGTTTTAACACCATCACCGTGGTCAACAACAACGTAAAGACCGTAGCCACCATTATAACCACTGTGATATGCAGTTGTTACAGTACCAGCCTTAACAGCAACAATAGTTGCACCGTGAGAGCTACTACCACGACAGATATCTATACCGTTATGTTGTCTTGTAACACCATTAAGAGTTCTCATTTTAAATGAAGAAGAAACATAAGTGTTGTTATACGGAAGTGGCCATATCATATTACCTGTTGTACCACTACCATAGCTTGAATTTTCGCCAGAAAGCTTATGCTCATAATCAAGAATTGTAGCTTCACCACGTTCAATGGCTGCCTCATATTCTTTGCTTGATGCATTGAGCTTGTTTACAACGCTCATAACCTTATCGAGGTCTGCCTGAATTTCATCTTCGGCATCCTGAATAACCTGACGGGCATCTAACTGCTCTTGTTTTTTTGCTTCAAGGTCAATTACTTTTATATCTAAATCTTCAATTTTGGCATTTTTTTGAAGCTTTGTAGCTTCAATTTCTTCAACCTTAGCCTGAAGCTTTACAATATCACTTTCTAAATCTTCAATAACAGCATTATCGTGCTCTGAAATTCTTTCGAGAAGTTCAATTCTTTCAAGATATGACTGGTATTGGAAGTCATCAGATGTTAAAAGATATTCTAATGATGAAGCAGAGCCAGACATATAAGATGCTCTGATTCTTTCACCTAAAATTGTATAAGTATCAGCAATATCCTGTTGAATTTTTATAACCTGCTTATCAAGCTTTTTCACTTGCTTGTTAAGAGCTTTAATCTCGTTTTCAATACCAGTTATTTCATCTTCAACAAGCTTGATATCAGCATCAATCAAAGCTATTTCCTGATTGTAAAGGTCAATCTGAGATTGAAGTGCATCAATTTTATCCTGATAACCACCGATTTCATCATCATAGGTTGCAGCTTCATCACGAAGTGCCTGTATTTTCTTTTTATTTTCCGCAATTTGTTCACGGATTTCTTCTATTTTTTTATTATACTCCGCTTTTTCAGAGTCAGTAACCGCATAAACAGAC
>JAZNCY010000078.1:0-13805 GCA_045587825.1 Acutalibacteraceae bacterium | reverse complement strand
ATTATATTACATTTCGGTAGCGAATGTCAATAGATATTTTAAGGAAAAAAAGATTATTTTCAATTTGTTAAAATTTACATTTTTTTGCTAAATCGTACAAATTGTGGTTTTTTCGTGTTTTTTCGATTTCCGTACAAAAGATAGTGTGTTTTTTAGTTTTTTAACAATAATTTTTTTATTGATGCAAGTGAAGCAATTGATGATTTATCGCCTTTAAAATTCCTTAAATCACCCGTAATATATGCTAAAAGAGTCTCATCATCAGAGTTTTCAAGTGCAACATACCCGAAAACACCTAAAGAACAGCTTTTTCTGAGGTCATGAGGCATCATTTTCACGGTTTTTCCATTTATTACACGCTTTGTAAATTTACAAGCATTTTCACAACCGTTACAAGTAGCTTCACACTCAATAAACGGAAGCACAATATTTTTTGCAGTTGGTGTGCGAGAAGTAAGAGCACCCGTAGGACAAGAATTAACACAAGCCCCACAAGAAACACAGTTACTTTCGTTAAGAGGTAAATTAAATGCAGTTACAGGAACTGTACCAAAGCCTCTGCCGAAAAGCCCTAAATTTTCAGTATCAGAAACCTCGTTACAGGTTCTCACACAAAGGCCACAAAGAATACATTTATTGTTATCTCTCACAATAAACGGATGACTTTTATCTTTCTTATACTGTCTTGTTTTGCCACTTATAGCCATTCCCCAGCTATCATATTCTCTCATTAAAGGAAGAAGCTGACAATCATAAACAGAAGCACAACCACATTCAAGACAGCGTGAAGCTTCTTTTTGTGCTTCTTCTTTTGTTAAAACTGATGCTACTTCAGAAAAATTATTTTTTCTTAAATCGGCATTTTCTAATGTTATATTTACTCTTTCACAAGCAGGAGTTCCCTCTAAAACTGCTTCATCAAAAGCCTTGTTTTCTGCATATTGTGGTAACTCAGGTGTTAAATCAATTCCGTTAAGGTAGCAATCAATACTTCTTGCAGCATTTTTACCACCTGCTATTGCTCTTACTGCAATATCGGGACCTTTGTTTATAACGTCACCTGCTGCAAACACACCATCAACTGATGTTTTAAATGAAATTTCATCAGCCAATATGGTCCCCCTCTTGGTGAGTTCTAACTCTTTAACGTCATCACTTACCACCTGTTGACCAATAGCAGAAATAATAGTATCGCAATAAAGAATTTCTGTTTCGCCCTCAATTGCCACAGGGCTTCTTCTGCCACTGCTATCTGGCTCACCAAGCTCCATTTTCTGAAGCTTTATACCTTTAACTTTACCATTTTCTGCAACAACATTAAGCGGTGCAACAAGGAATTTGAAATTAACGCCCTCTTCTTTTGCATCTTTAATTTCATCTTTTTCTGCTGGCATTTCGCTCTCTGTTCTTCTGTAAATGAGAGTAACGTTTTCTGCGCCAAGGCGGACTGCAGTTCTCACAGCATCTATTGCAGTATTACCACCACCGACTACTGCTACATTTTTACCCAAATCAACCTTTTCGCCATTTGCAACTTTGTAGAGCATATCTATACCGCCGATAACACCTTCTGCATTATCACCTTCGCAACGAAGAGAGCTACTTTTCCATGCACCAGTTGCAACAAAAACAGCGTCATAGTCATTTTTAAGAGAATTAATTGTAAAATCTCTGCCCAATTTTTTATTATAATTAAACTGAGCACCCATTTTTTCGATGTTTTCGATTTCTTTATCTAAAACATCTTTAGGAAGTCTATATGCAGGAATACCAAAACGAAGCATACCGCCAGCTTTTTCTTCTGCTTCAAAAACATCTACACTATATCCTTTTAAAAGCAAGAAGTAAGCACAAGAAAGACCAGCTGGTCCACCACCAACTACTGCAATTTTCTTGCCATTTTTCTCTCCACATTCTGGTATATACTCACTGTATTCATCACCAGCAAAGCGTTTGAGTGAGCAGATTGACACAGCACCCTCAAGGTGACCTCTTCTGCAAGCCTCTTCACAAGGATGTGGGCATACTCTACCGATAGAGCGTGGGAGTGGGTTATCCTTTTTAATAACTTTAATTGCTTCTTCTGTTTCACCATTTGCAATTAAACCAACATAAGCTTGAATATCCTGATGAGTAGGGCAAGCTTTAAAACAAGGCGCTTTGCAATCGCCACTATGGTCAGAAAGAATTAATGAAAGTGCAACTTTTCTGCTTTTTTCAAGAGCCTCTGTGCTTGTTGTAACCTTCATTCCCTCTGTAACAGTTGTTGAGCACGCTCTGAGTGGCTTGTTTATACCCTCAACCATTACAAGACAAAGTCCGCAACCGCCGTAGCTTTCTACTTGTGGGTTATGACAAAGGTGGGGTAAATTTATGCCATTATCGAGAATATTATCTAAAAGAGTTTTTTCTGTATCTGCTTTACACTCTTTACCATTAATAAATATATTAACAATACTCATTATTTAACCCCACTTTCTATTTTGATTGCGCCGAATTTACAAGAAGCAATACACTGACCGCAACGGATACATAATTCACTATCTATTGTAAACGGCTTTTTAATTTCTCCACTGATTGCATTTTGTGGACATTTTTTGCTACAAAGTGAACAACCCTTACAAAGTGCTTCATCAATAGTGTAGCTTATAAGTGCTGTGCATTTTTTTGCAGGGCACTTCTTTTCATTTATATGTGCTAAATATTCATCTTTAAAATATTTAATAGTAGTAAGCACAGGGTTTGGCGCTGAGTTACCAAGACCACAAAGCGCACCCACTTTAATACTCTCAGCTAATTCCATAAGAATATCAATATCGCTTTCAGTACCCTTGCCGTCAACTATTCTTTCTAAAATTTCAAGCATACGTGTAGTACCAATTCTGCAAGGCACACACTTACCACAGCTTTCTTTACTTGTGAAATCCATAAAGAATTTTGCCATATCTACCATACAGGTGTTTTCGTCCATAACAACCATACCACCTGAACCCATAATAGCACCTGTTTTTGCTATGCTTTCGTAGTCAATAGGAGTAGATAACATATCTTTTGGAATACAACCACCAGACGGCCCCCCCATCTGAACAGCCTTAACCTCGGCATCATTTATAATACCACCACAGATATCAAACACGATTTTTTCAATAGTGATACCCATAGGCACTTCAACAAGACCACCACGTTTTACTCTGCCTGCTAACGCAAATACTTTAGTACCCTTGCTGTTTTCTGTACCCATTGAAGCGAATGCACTACCACCATTTTCAATAATCCACGAAACGTTTGCAAAGGTTTCAACGTTATTTATATTTGTTGGTTGCTTTCTGAAGCCTTTTTGTGCTGGGAATGGTGGTTTTGTAACAGGCATACCTCTGTTACCACCTAAAGATGCTAAAAGTGCAGTTTCTTCACCACAAACGAATGCACCTGCACCCATCATAATTGAGAAATCAAAATCGAAACCGCTGTTTAAGATATTTTTACCTAAAAGCTTCTTTTCTCTTAATTCGTTAATTGCTAACTCTAATCTTTTTACTGCTAACGGATATTCTGCACGAACATATATAATACCCATTTTTGCGCCGATAGCAACACCTGCAATCATCATGCCCTCAAGAACTCTGTGCGGGTCACCCTCTAACACGGCTCTGTCCATAAATGCACCTGGGTCGCCCTCGTCAGCATTACAAACAACGTATTTTTCGTCTGACTGAGAGTTCTTTGCAGATTGCCATTTAAAATGTGTAGGGAAGCCTGCGCCACCTCTGCCACGAAGTCCCGAAATTTTAATTTCTTCTATTATTTTGTCTGAACCGATTTCGAGCGCCTTTTTAAATGCATTGTAGCCTCCAAAAGAAATATATGACTCAATACTTTCAGGGTCAACCTTACCACAACCTGAAAGCACGATTCTTTTCTGGCTATTAAGGAAGTTAAGTTCTTCAGAAGTAAATTTATTTTCTTCTGGTAAATTACCAGCTAAAACGCTTTCTGCAAGAGCTTTTGCAGTATCTTTATTAAGTCTGCCGTAAAGTGTGCTATTACCGTTATCATCAATAACTTCAACAATTGGCTCTGCGAAGCAAAGACCGTTACAGCCTACTTTTTCAACAGAGTGTTCAGTGCTACTTAATACTTCATTAAGTCCTTCAAGAACCAAATCTGCCCCGGAGGCAATACCACATGAGCCGTAACCTAATAAAAATCTCATTTTGTTGCCTCCTGTTCTTTTATAGACTCTAATATTTCTACTACCTTTTCACTTGTCAATTTGCCGTAAGCTGTGTCATTTATCATCATAGCAGGTGAAATACTGCAACAACCAAGACACGCAACCTCTTCCCAAGAGAAAAGTCCATCCTCAGTAATATCGCCTGCTTCAATACCCAAAGCTCTTCTTAAAGTATCTGCAACTCTTTCGCCACCATTAACGTGACACGCTGTACCCATACAAACCATAATTCTGTATTTACCAATAGGTTTAAGTCGGAAGCCAGCATAAAACGAAGCAACACCTAAGATTTTACTACTCCTGATACCTGTTAATTCAGTAATGCATTTTACACTATCTTCTGAAATATAGCCCACAAGCGCCTGAACCTCCTGCAAAATTGCAATAAGGCTTTCAGACGGATTGTTATATTTTTCAATAATATTTTTAATTTGTGTCTTTAATACGCAAGACATTTTCATTACTCCAATCAAAAATAGGATAACCTATATATTACTACATTTTTTTGTTTTTTTCAACAACAGATTAAAATTCTTATAATACTATTTACTTTTCAACGATTTGCAAGTAAAATGGATAGCGGTGATTAAAATGAAAGAATTTGAATATTATATTTTTGACTTCGATGGAACATTAGTTGATTCAAGTGAAGGCATTTACAATTCAATAATTTATGCATTGAAAGAATTCGGCATTGAAGAAAACGACAGAGAAAAACTTCGTTATTTTATAGGCCCTCCGCTTTTTGAAGCCTTCAAGCATATTTATGGTGTGAATGACGAGGAATCAAACTGGCTCGTTGCAAAATACAGAGAGCGTTACAAGGTAAAAGGTTGTGAAGAATCCATTGTTTATGATGGTGTACCCGAAATGCTTAAGGCATTAAAAGAAAAGGGCAAAAAAATTGCTATTGCATCATCAAAGCCAAAGCAATTTGTTGACGAAATTTCACAGCACCTCGGTATATTTGATTATTACGATTACGTTTCTGCTGAGAGCTTTGACAAAACTCATTCAAGCAAAGAAGATTTAATAAATAATGTATTAGAGCATTTTGGCAATCCCGATAAATCAAAATGTCTTATGATTGGTGACAGATTTTATGACATTGACGGCGCCAAAGCCACAGGACTTGAATCTGCTGGTGCACTTTTTGGTTTAGGCGAGGTCGAAGAATTAACCAATGCTGGTGCGACATATTTACTTCACAAACCTGAAGAATTATTAAATTTTTAAACAATATTGTTACGTGAAATCAAAAATTAAGAATTAAAAATTGAGAATTGAGAATTTCGGAAGGCTTCGCCTTGATTATATTTAAATATCTATAAAAACAAATAAATTCTATCATTTTTAGTTTATGATAAACTTTAAATGATAGAATTTTTGTATTATATGATTATTCATTATAATTGCCAACGCAGTTCCGAAGTTATTATCTATTCACTATTATCTCTTATCTTGAGCGAAGCGATATAATTGCGTCGTAGCCCCTTTAATTCCGAATTACTCTGTCAATATTTCTACAAGCTTCCCAGCAATCGCTTTGTGCCCCTCACGATTCGGGTGCAGTGGCTCAACTGGTACCCAGCCGTTTGAATCTATAAAGAAAATATCTGTATTGTTTTTGCTGTTGTAGTCTTTAATAAATTCCCCGAGTTCTTCGTGGAATGCACCACAGAAAGCAGAAAGAGAAATTATTTTAGACGCAGGATTCATTTTAATAATAACATCTAAAAGCTTTTCGTAATTCTCAAGATAATTTTCGAGTGTTTTTTCACGGTCATTTGCACCATGGTTAATTACTATATAATCACTGTTTTTGTGTGTTATTGGTGAACCATCAAAATTATAAGGATATGCTTCAGCTGCCTTTGGCACTGCGCCCATTCCTGAGTGTGTAACGCCAACTGCGCCGTAACCCATAAAAATTGGTCTTAAATTAAGCTTTTCAGCTGTGAGCCATGCATAAGTAGCAGTAACGTCATCCTGATAAACTCTGTTGAATTGACCTATTGAAAATTTATTTTCACCATTTTCGCCGTAATAATCTTCGTCAGTTAAAACGCCCTCTGTAATTGAGTCGCCAACAAATTCAATGGTTTTTCTCATATCTTCTTTAATTTTTACTGGTGTGTCTGTAATAACACCACAAAAAGAAATTTTACTTTCTAAAGGCTCATACCAACGTCTGAATTCTTCAACAGTACCTTTAAAAATAATTCTTACTGTGTGCTCTTTATCTTCGTTTGTGCGGATTTTAAGGTAGTTATCTACCATAGCTTCAGTGTAATCGCCATCATCGATTTGTACCCAGAGATGTGGAAAAGGGTATTTATTGTTATCGCAATTAAAAACTGCAGTAGCAAGTGTGCCTTTAAAGCAGAATTCAATATAGCTACCAGTTGCAGTAGCAGTTGCAAATTCTTCATTTTGTGTGTCCCATCTGCCAGTAAGACAGATTGATTCGTGGTTATAAGAGATTTTCATAATTTCACCTTAATTGATTTTTATATTATATAATAATTATAACTTTCAATATTTTATTGTCAACACTTGATAGAGTGTTTTTCTTGTGTTATAATTACTATTTAGGTAAAACCACATTTTTGAAAGGAAATTTCTTTAAATGTATTCAAAAGAAGAACAACAAGAACAACTTTATTTTGAGAAAGTGAAAAGCTTTTTAAATAGCGAAATAGTGAGACTTAAAGACCTTATTGTTACTTATAAGGCACGTGTTAAGGCTCAGGGTGAAAAGTTTAATGAAGATAACCCTAATGGTGGTATGTATGCTGGTGTTGAACTTACAGAGCTTCATTATGAAATGGAAAATCAGTTGCAGGAAATAGAAAATGCACACTATGATATTTCATTTTATGAAAAACTTAAAAATTCACCATATTTTGCAAGGGTAGATTTCACCCCTAACAGAACTGGCAGAAAGCAAGAAATTTATATTGGTCTTAAAACCTTACAGGAAAGAGATACCTATAACACTTTAGTCTGTGACTGGCGTGCGCCTATTGCTTCGCTTTTTTATGATGATTTTAATTCGAGTGATGCTTACTTCAATGCACCATCTGGCGTAATGGAGGGCAAACTCTCATTAAAAAGACAATATAAATTCCAGAATGGCGAATTAAAAGGCTTTGTTAATAGCGATATTAAAATTGACGATGATATTTTAAGAGATGTGTTGGGCGAAAATACTCACGAGCATTTAAGAGTTATTGTCAATTCAATTCAACGTGAGCAAAATAAAGCTATAAGATATTCTGACAGTAAAAACTTAATTGTTTACGGCCCTGCTGGTAGTGGTAAAACCTCTGTTGGTTTTCACAGAATTGCTTACCTTCTTTACAGAAACAGAAAAGAACTCATTTCTTCTGAAATTGTTATGTTTTCTAATAACGATATTTTCTCAAGCTACGTTGCAGATATTATTCCAGAGCTTGGTGAAATGCCGATTAACTACTCGAGCTTTTACAATATCTTTAAAGCAGAGCTTTCTGAATATTCTGTTCTTGATTATTATGATTTAGCTAACAGTTTAATTAATGGTGATACTTTAAGAAAGAAAAATGCAGTTTTAAAATATGATGAAAAATTCATAGATTACTTAAAAGTACACGCTGAAAATTATCTGCCTGAATTCAAAGACGTTACACTTTATGATGAAGTAATAATTTCTAAAGACGATATTTTAGACAGATATGTGTCAGATAGCGAAAACGCTCCATCTGCAAGGGCAGAGAGACTTGTAAGCTTTGTAAACGGCGTAATTGATGAGTATTTTATAGAGCATAAAGAAGAGATTTATGAAACAATAGATTTAGAGTCCAGTATAGATGAAGATACAAGTAAGCTCTATAAAATGAAGCGAAGAGAGTTAAAGCACAATGTGGGCAGAACTTTGCGAGAGTGTGTTTTAGCCGACCCTGTTAAAATATATATTAATATTTTAGAAAACTACGTTAATACAATCGGTAGTGGTGACGACGTTTTAAAATTAACTAAAGAAAATCTCGAAAAAAGAATTCTTGATTTTCCAGATGCATTAGGTGTTGTGTTCACAAAGTGTGTAATGGGTGAAAGTGCCGTTTTAAATGGCGTAAAACACATTTTAATTGACGAAGCACAGGATTTAAGCCTTTTACAGCACAGAATTATTTTAACAATGTTCCCAAGAGCAAAATATACACTTTTACTTGATACAAATCAGGCAATCAACCCAGAAATTAATTCAGTAAGTGTAGAAAAATTGGCTTCGCTTTATAATGCTAATTCTTTATATCTTAACAGAAGCTATCGTTCAACCGAAGAAATAAACAAGTTAGCACTTTCACTTTTACCAGATGAAAAGAGTTACGATATTTTCACAAGAAATGGTGAAGAGGTGCAATATAAAAAAGGTGAAAATGAATTTATAAAGACCTTAAAAGAGTATAACGAAAAAAGTCCGTCTGTTGCAATTATTACAAAGACTATTGAAGAAGCGAGAGAGCTTCATAAAGAGTTAATTAAAGAGTTTCCGTCTATTCGTCTTTGTGATAACAAATCCTGTGTTTTAAGTGAAGCACCAATTATTATGCCACTTGTTTTAACAAAAGGACTGGAATTTGACAGCGTAATCGTTTATAATAAAAATAACACCTTTAACGGTGACAGTAACAAGCCTTATCTTTATATGGCAGTTACAAGGGCGTTACACAGATTAAGTATTGTAAATTAATATTATAAATAAAAGGAGAAATAACTATGATGCAGAGAATTTTTGCACTTATAATGAGTGTTTTAACGTTGCTTAGTGGGTGTGTGTTTAAAGACTATGATACAGATTTCAATATAGAAGGTGACCCTGTGTTTTCTGAAAATGAAATGCACGAAATAAGCAAAAAAGAAACAAAAACGTTAAGCTATGAAAAAGAATTCAATTATTATGGAATTAAATATACATCAGATGAATATTTAAAATGCTCCATAGCTTATATGGTAGGTAATAAAAGAGTAGTTGAAGAATTCTTTTTAGAGCCAGGTGAAAAAGAATTTTACAGCTTTATTGATAATGCATTGGATGGTGAAAATGCAAAAACTTTAGTAGAGTTTTCTTGCACACCACTTAATGCAAAAAAAGCTAATGTTAAATATACTGCTTTTTCTGTATTTTTAAGAGAAGTGCCAGAGCAAGAGGTTTTCATTGAAACCGAAAATTATAAATTAGGTGTAGATTTACTCTGGGGTGGGGCACTCTCATACCTTGAAGATTTAAATTCAGATGTTGAAGCAGTTAAGGTTGATGGCAAAATAAAAGTCGATTCAAACGCAAGCGAGCGTTATGATACACGTGCAGTAAATGAAAATGTTAATCTTATTAATCGTAACGATACAGGCAGACTTGTGCAACAATCTTATTATGGCACAGTAGAAGCACCTTATGAGCCAGGAACTTATATGGATAACACCTGGAACTATAATCCTGTTCAGGGTGGTAACCAATATAATGAAAACAGCAAAATTGTTGATATTAAATGTACAGACACAGAAATTTATGTAAAATGCAGACCACTTGACTGGGCAAAATCGAAAGAATATATTACACCATCTTATATGGAGGCGTGGTATACAATAGAAAACAACAACGTTCACGTTAAGTGTAGATTTACTGATTTTTCAGGATATCCTGCAACACCAAGAACACAGGAATTACCAGCATTCTATTGCATTGAGCCACTTAATACATTTGTTTATTACGATGGTGCAGAGCCTTTCTCAAAGGATAATAAGCTCTGTATAGAGGATTCTCTTATTTTCTGGCCAGATGCTGGCTACCCGAATTTTAAATCTGTTGAACAATGGTCAGCTTTCAGAGGCGAATTTTCAGACAGCTTTGGCATTGGTCTTTATATGCCAACTCACGACACATTCTTAACAGGCGTATTCGCTCGTGGTGAAACAACAGAAAAAGACCCGTCAATAGATTCGCCTACTTCTTATATTGCAGTAGTTAAAGATTATGTATTTGAAAGCTTTAAGCCGAAAGAATATGACTATTATATTTCAACAGGTACAACTGATGAAATAAGAAATAATTTTAAAGAAATAAGTAGTTTGGTATGATAGATTTAAGACCTGTAACAAAAGAAAAATTTTCTTCTGTTTATAAAAGACTTATAGACGCTTTTCCTTATGAAGAAAGACGTGACGAAGCAGATGAGGAAAAATGCTTTTTAAAAGAACAGTTCAATTTCTGCGAAATTACAGATGATGGCGAGAGCGTCGGTTTAATTGTTTTCTGGGTTTTTAAGGAGTTCTTGTTTGTTGAGCATATAGCAATAAATAAAGAAATCCGTTCTAAAGGCTATGGCTCAAAGACTTTTGAATTATTAAAATCTCAATATAAGTTGCCGATTATTTTAGAAGCAGAGTCACCTGAAACAGAAATGCAGAAAAAACGAATTAAGTTTTATGAAAATCTTGGCTTCAAGGTGAATTCGTATGACTACACTCAACCGTCATATCATAATGCAGAAAGCGTGCCGCTTTTAGTGTTGAGCTTCCCGAAACTTCTTAATGAAAACGAGTTTGAGAACTTTTTTAAGGAAACGAGAGAAGTTGTTTATGAATGTAAGGAAATGGGAATTAGGAAATAGGAATTAGGGCTTCGCAATCATTAAAATTATCCTATCATTTTCAGTTGGTTTTAAAATCCAATTTTTAAATGATAGGATTATTTTTTAGTTATCTTGCAAATCTGCAAAAGGAATATCGTTTTCTAAATTATCTCTTGCAAGGTCGGTGTCTATTGACTGGTAGGCACTTGAAATTGGCTTTTCTTCTTTAAATGGTTTTGTGTGAAAAACTTTTTGGTTTGCACCATTCGTACCTGCAATAATGGGGTTTGCTTGCGTCTTGCTACTTTTTGCCTTGCCTTGAATTTCGGGTACAGGTGGTACGTCATTTCTTTTTTCTGTGTGAGTTCTCTGGGGTCTTTTCATTCCCTTTTTTGCCATAAAATCCACTCCAATAGTATAAATTATATTTTTATTATAACCATAAGATTTATTTTAATTCGGAATGCGTAATGCGTAATTATCTTGAAATTAAAAATGAAAAATTAAGAATTAAAAATTTCGGGGCAAAGCCGATTATAATTATTTATCGATTAAATAAAATAAGTTCTATCATTTTTAGTTTATGAAACTTTAAATGATAGAACTTATCTTTTTGTTATTTAATTATAATTGCCGACCGCAGGTCCTACAATTTTTAATTCTTAATTCTTAATTATGGCGGCGTAGCTCATTCAATTCCGAATTATTTTATCTGTGTACCATTTGGCACGCAATCAGGTAAAAATACTACCTGACAGCCACAAGCACCGTTAGTTGCAGCTAAGAGCATACCCTGACTTTCAACGCCAGCGATTCTTGCAGGCTCAAGGTTTGCAACAACAATAATTTTCTTGCCAACTAACTGTTCACAAGTGTATTCACTCTTGATAGAAGAAACAATAACTCTGTTTTCGCCACTGCCGTCATCAAGTGTGAGCTTTAAGCAGCTGTGAGATTTTCTTATTTCTTGAGCTTTAACAATTTCGCAAACCCTGAGGTCTAATTTGCAGAAATCGTCAATGCTGATTTTATCAGTAGAGAAAGGAACAAAAGCATCTGCTTCACCATAAACGTGCTTATCTTCATTTTCAACTACCTCTTCAACAACAGGAGCTTTTGCTTCCTCTTCTGTTTTTGGGTAAGAGAAGTCAAGAAGACCAACATATTTTTGTGGGTCGATAGCAAAAAGGAATAAGTAAAGTCTTGGACCTTTTTCTTTATCTATAAGAAGCTTATAAACGTTTTTGAAGAATGTACCCTGAATTGCTTTTAATGCTTTTTCGTCAAGGTCAGCGCCGTGTACTTCTTTTGGAATAGCATAAAGCTTTTTGTTGAGTTCATCGAGGTCATAGCCACCAGCTTTAATGAAGTTAAATAAAAGCTCAACTTCTTTTTTAGCAGTGTCATCAAGAGTTTCGTAAACCTCCCAGTTTCTCAAAGTTCTGAGTCTGTTTACGTTTTCAGGAGCACAGTGCTCAAGCCAGTATTTAGCTCTTTCAAGTCTGTCAGCGAATTGTTCATATTTATAAGGTGTGTCAATCTTCTCAAATACTGTTTCAAGCATTGGAACGTTGAAGTCAACAACTGAACCTAACTGAACAAGGTGGCCCATTGGAACAGTTTCTAACACTCTGTCACCAACAGTTGTGTTATACATAATTGCTTTTTCATTATCGTTAGCAGTACCATTCTGTACGTTTGTATACATTTTATCAAATTCAAAGTACTGACGAAGAATACCATCATCAAAGCAGAAGTCAAATGCCTTGAGTGGCTCTGTTTTTGAGTAAAGCCAGAGAATAACTTCTGGTTGGTAAATCTTTAAAAGTGTATCTGGTGTTAAGTTAAGACCTGAAGAACCAGACATCTTACCAGTTGTACCTTTAATACCAATGAATTCATAACCCTGGAAGAGTGGTGGCTCATAACCAAAGATTTTCTTTGCGATATCTTTACTTGTGTCGTAACTACCGTGAGGGCTCGCGTGGTCTTTTCCGCCTGGCTCAAAGTCAACGCCTTCATACATCCAGCGCATAGGCCAGTCAATCTTCCAAGCCAATTTGCAGTTGAAATCTTTTGTGAAATCAAATGTACCTTTATGACCACAAGCACAAGAATATTCTGCAACTGTGCAGTCATCTGAAAGAGAATGTACCTTTGTTGTGTCTTTACCGCATTCTGGGCAGTAAATATTAATTGGGTAATAAGCTTCTCTTTCGCCTGGCTGTGCTTCTTGAGTACGGTGACTGTCTAAAATATCAAAAATTTCGCCACGATGTTTTAAAGCGTGGATGATATGCTCTGTGTATTTACCGCTTCTGTACATTTCTGCCTGATGACGATAATCCATATCAATACCGAATTTAACGATAGATGTTTCAAATTCGTTCTCGAAATATTCTGCATAAGTTTTAAATTCTGGTGCATCAACGAATGGGTTTTTAACGTCTACATAAGGGCAGCCTATGTATTTTTCCATATCGCTGTCAACAGCTGCAACGTTTACAGGTACTTTTCTGAGACGGTCAAACTCGTCCCAAGAGAAAAGAAGTCTTGCTTTTTTGCCTTTTTTTCTTAATGCTCTTACTACAAAGTAGCTTGTAGCAATATCACGGAAGTTACCAATATGAATTGAGCCTGATGGACTGATACCAGCAGCACAAACATATTCTTCTTTGTTAGGGTTACGCTTAATTATTTTTTCAGCGATTTCTTCTGACCAATGCATTTTATCACTCTTTTTCTTTATAATTTTTTAAATTTACATTCAACATAGTATTTTACAATAAATGTAAGATTATGTCAATCAAAAAGTCTTTATTTCTTCAATTACTTACAGTTTTCGAGTACTTTAAGAAGTATTTTAAAAATTCTTTCAGTAGAAGAAACGGAAAGTCTTTCTTTTACTGTGTGAACATCGAACATTGTAGGACCAATTGAAATGCAGTCAAAGTCTT
>JAZNCY010000077.1:0-9831 GCA_045587825.1 Acutalibacteraceae bacterium | reverse complement strand
GTCTTCAGCTGTTTTACATTATTTTTCGAGTCTTTTTGAAAGCTCTGCCTGCAGGCTCTCGTAACCCGGTTTGCCCAAAAGAGCAAACATATTTTTCTTGTAGCTTTCTACACCGGGCTGGTCAAACGGGTTAATTTTAAGCGTATAACCCGAAACTGCACAAGCCTTTTCCAAGAAATATACAAGATAACCGAAGTTGAATTCATCCATTTTATCAATTTCCAAAATCATGTTCGGCACGCCACCGTCACAGTGAGCAAGTAT
Source organism: Acutalibacteraceae bacterium (assembly GCA_045587825.1). Classification (GTDB taxonomy): domain Bacteria; phylum Bacillota; class Clostridia; order Oscillospirales; family Acutalibacteraceae; genus DTU089. Next base: position 9,567 of record JAZNCY010000077.1, on the reverse strand, counting down.
GGTACCTAAAAACGCCTGCTCGTTAACGTAGTCAACAGTTTTTCCTGCAACAAAGTTAAAGCCATCTTTATTTTCGGCATCTTCTTTAATTACCATTTCACTCTTTGGTGACTTAAATTTAACAACTGTTTCAAACATCAATCTCTCGCCCTCTTGAACGTATTGACCAAGTGAATGAAGGTCAGTTGAAAAAATAGCCGATGATGGGAATATACCCTTATTTTCTTTACCCTCGCTTTCGCCGAAGAGTTGTTTGAACCATTCGTTCATCATTGTAAAGTCAGGTTCGTAAGCAACCATCATTTCGACTGATTTGCCCTTACGGTAAAGAATGTTTCGCATTGCAGCGTATTTGTAGCAATCATTTGTGTAAACATCGCCAGCTTTAAAATCTTCACGGGCAGTAGCAGCACCTTGCATCATTTTATCAATATCAATACCTGCAACTGCAATAGGAAGAAGCCCACAAGCGGTAAGTACAGAATATCTGCCACCAACGTCATCCGGAATAACGAATGTTTCGTAGCCTTCAGAATCTGAAAGCTCTTTTAACGTACCACGAGCCTTGTCTGTTGTAGCATAAATTCTTTTAGCTGCTTCTTCTTTGCCATATTTTTCTTCTAAAAGTTCTTTGAAAACTCTGAATGCTAAAGTTGGCTCAGTTGTTGTACCAGATTTTGAAATAACGTTAACTGAGAAATCTTTACCTTCACAAAGTTTAATTGTTTCTGCTAAAGCACTTGAAGAAATTGTGTTACCGGCAAAAAAGATTTGCGGTTTATTTAAGTAATTGTAATTTTGTGATTTACAAAATTCTATTGCGGCACGAGCGCCTAAGTAACTACCGCCGATACCAATAACGATTAAAACTTCACTATCGTTACGGATTTTTTCTGCGGCTTTTTTAATTCTTTCGAACTCTTCTTTATCGTAATTAACAGGTAAATCTACCCAACCTAAAAAGTCGTTACCCGCACCAGTACGATTATTGAGAAGCTCGACTGCCGAAGCAACTTCTCCGCTTATTGCATCGATATCTTCTTTAGCAACAAAGCTTTCGAGATACTTCGTATTGAGTTTAACTGCCAAACTTTCCATCTCCTTGCTATAAGGCATACAAAAGCGGTAACCGCCCAAATTGATATTCGCAATATGCCTTTTGTAAATTATACAATAAACAGTCTTTTTTTTCAATAGGAATTTTACACTTTTTACAGTTTTTGTTACTTTTTTATATATTTTCACTTAAATATTCTCTGTTATAACGGAGTTCGACTCTCGTCGCCTTACCTATTCTATCACGCTCTATACCAGTAATGTTATAATCGACCTTAAATCCTGCTATAAAAGAACCCGATATAAATGCTATGAGAATTATTATAATTATACTAATGACTGTAAAATTCCTCAAAAGCTTTGAAAATTCATCCATTTTTGTTTCCCCTCTACATATTCTCTTCAAGTAATTCTACAAGCGAATCACCTATTAATCTCCCTGAATAAACTGCTTCTTCTAAAGTATTGGCATCCGTACCCATTTCTAAAAGAAGTGAGCAAGGTGTTACGTGCATATTATATTTTCTCTGACAAAAGAAAATCGGTCGCATCAGACCTTTATAGTTTTCTTCTACCTTATTCTGTAAAGCAATAGCAAACGTAAGATTTTTGCTCCAATTGGGATAATTTTTGATATCTCCCTCTTCGGCACCAGTTATTATCATAACCTGTGCAGCCTTTTTACCGTTAATTTGAGCAGTAGGCTTACATTTTGTTCCACTACTGTACTCTATAGCATCACGATGAACGTCAAGTGTTATTACGATTGAAGGATTTTCTTTTAATATTTTTTCAACAGTTTTTAGAGAACGTGAATAAGCACCATCGTAACTTGCATCGTAAATAGTTTTATCGTGAATGACCTTAAAACCAGCCTTTTCAAGTCTGGTTACAATTTCATCTCCGACCCGCACAACAGTTTTATCAAGTTCTTTTGTTCTTGAAACATATTCGTCTGAGTACCAGCCTTTGTCAAGAAGCTCATAACCCTCAGTGGTGTGGGTATGATAAACAAGAATATATGGTTCATCTTTTGTAATTTTGCCCAAGGATGCCTTTTTTGAAAGTTCTTTTTTTATGTTTACTTTTTTAGTTTCTGTCTTGTTATTTACAACTACATTCCCGTAGCTTATTGTAGAAGATGTTTCTAAAAGCTGAGTTTCTTCTATTTTGCCTGTTTTTTTGAATGATGCATATGCAGACACCGCCTCATTCATTAGTTTTTCAATATCCTCTGGCGTTTTTGTATCTGCAGAGTCACTATCTACAACAAAACTATTTCCGAAACCCAAAATTTCATTTTCAGCCTGTGAAGAATTTTGGGAATTTTCTCTTTTAAATTCATTCACACCAGACATTACTGTGAAAGCACCTAAAGTAAAATCAGTAATAAAATTAACTAAATCTCCCGAAAAGAAAACTGTTACAGTTAAAAGAGAAAGTGAAAGTATTATACTTAGAAAGCCTTGTAATCCTCTATTTTTATTATTCATATTGCACACGCCTTTCAGCCTACAAAAATAGTAGTGCAATATATTTTATGCTCTGTTTTTTAAATTTATAACAATGCCGTAAGCTCGTCCTGATTTAAAGATTTCTGTAAACTGAGATTTATAGCCGTTGCTAAAAGCGAAGAAGAATTTTTTATTATCAAATCTATATCCTTTGGTGTGACAATCATATCTACAACTGTTTGTGGCTCATCAGCTTTACCATAAATACTTTCAGCAAGAGTCAGCGCATCAACAACTGTTGGTACACCTATTGCAATTACCGGTACACCTAAAAACTCTTCGTCAATTCGCTTACGTTTATTATTAATTCCCGAGCCTGGCGCTATACCTGTGTCTGACATCTGAATAGTTGTGCCAAGTCTTTTTACGCTACGAGAAGCTAAAGCATCTATGGTTATAACACAACACGGATTAATTTCTTTCACAATACATTTTATATATTCGCTTGATTCAAGCCCCGTCTGACCTAAAACACCAGTAGAAATTGCTGAAACCGGTCTTAATGGTTCAGAAAAACCTATACTCCTTTGTAAATCTTCTGAAAGGTGTCTTGTAGAAAGAATTTTTGAAGCAACAAATGGTCCTAAGGCATCGGCAGTAATATCACTGTTACCCACCCCTGCTACTAACACAAGTCCATTTTTATGTGGCAACAATAAATCGAGAGACTCTTTTACAGTTTCGACTATTTTAGGTAAATCGCTCGAAAGAAACGTAAGCTCAGGAATTTCGATTGTTATATATCTACCAACTGCTTTACCTAATTTTTCGGCAGTTTCTTCATTTAAAATATCAATAATAGTTGTATTACTGAAATCGTTGTGCTTAAACTCTTTTTTTATGCCTTTTCCCTTTTCGCTCGCAAGCTCTGCTCTTTCTAAAGTTAAATCTGTTCTAAAATTCAAAAAGACGCCCCCTGTCAATAATATCATTATTGACAGAAGGAGTTTTGTGTATACATTTTCTTATTAATTTGCTTCCATTTCGCCAGTATCTGTACCTATGCCGACAATATATTTTTCGCCCTTAACTAATTCTGGTGATGAATAAATAACTAATGCAAAATCGAGTTCAGGAGTCTGTGTTACAAGAGTTTTTCCATCTTTTGATTTTATAATAATTTCAGTTCCAGCAGAACGATTACCAACAGTCATAGCAATAACGCCCTGCTCTGAGCTACTGAAGGTCTGTGCCATTCCCGAAGCACCCGTGCCAATGAACGTACCACCTGTGATTACACCACTTATATCATAATCAAGTGTTGCAGTATCACCGTGTGTAGGTCCGACAACAACTGTGTAGCCATCGGAAATTTCTAAAGTACCATTGGCATCCATTCCGTCGCCTGAGGATTTTATATAAAGCTTGCCACCAGAAACTTTAATACTACCATTTGAATTTGATGACATACCACCATTCATACCATTTCCACCAGGTTTGCCACCGCCGAACATACCATCTCTGCCACCATTAAAGCCACTCTGGTCTGCACCACCAGCTGCATTAAGTCCATCATCACTCGCTACAAGACTTATATTACCGCCTATTACTTCAATGTGTAACGCCTCTAAACCTTCATAGCTTTCAGTAATATCTATGTTGCCTGCTGTAACAGTAAGGTTTTCTTCAGCGTGAATAGCATCATCACCTGATGCAATCTCAAAATCACCACCATTAATAATGACTGAATTATTCGAATGAATAGAGTCATCGGCTGAATTTATTGTAATGTTACCATTAGAAATAAGCAAGCTGTTTTCAGCCTTCAAGCCTTTCATACTTGTGCTGGTATCTTCCGTAGTGGTAGTTGTATTCTGCATATTGCCGTGTTGCATTCCACCCTTCATTCCATCTGGTCTGCCACCACCCATAAATCCACCAAAGGAATCGGAGTGCTCTTTGCTTCCGTTTTCGCTGCCACCGCCGACGAGTAAATCAATATTACCATCTGCAATTTGCATGAAAGCTCCTGCAGTAATACCGTCACCCTCAGCTGCCGCCTTGATATCAGCTCCTTTTGAAATATAAACAAAGCCTTTAGAAGAATCATCATTGTTTTCTGAATGAATAGCATCCTTACCAGCATCTATTGTAAGAGACGCATTTGTAATTCTGACACTGTCATTTGCTTCAATGCCGTGCGATGCCGAATTTATCTCAAAAGTGCCACCTGTAATAACTAAATCATCTTTACAGACAATGCCGTGCCCTGCTGGTGAAGATATTGTTAAAGAACCCGAACCATTTATTGTTAAATCTTGTTTTGAAAAAAGTGTTGCATCTACATTATTATCATCAATAGCAGTAAAGCTACCACCATTTGTAAGTATATTTTCACTGCCTTCTGCAAGGGTCAAAAAGACCTTATCTGCTTCTAAAATATATAAAGCCGCCGAAGTTTTACTTGTTATATTAACACCATCAAAGACTATCTGAAGCTTTGCTGTATCAGGTGCATCTACAATAATTTTGCCATCACTGAGTTCACCAGAGATAACATAAGTAGCTTCTTCTGTAATTGTTACAGTAGAATCTGATATTTTAACACTCTGTGAGGTTGATGTCACTGATTTTCCGTTAAGCTTAATTTTAACAGCCTTACTCTCGTCATACTCAGTTTTTTTATCCCTGTCAGTAAACATATCTTCATCTTTTGCTGAAAAATCAACCTCTACAGGCTCTGAATCGCCCAAGTCATCATTATTCTCTGTACCTGATGATAAATTATTATTTGAATTTGTATTGTCATTATTCTTATTTAAGCTACAACCAGAAAAACTCATAATTAAGAGATTTAAAGCTAATAAAACCGATAATATTTTTTTCATAAAAGCCTCCGATTATCCTATTATAATTCCATACTTGTTGATTCTTGTTTTGCTACAACTATTTCAAGATTACCATTTCTGCAACGGAGCTTGTCGAGCATTTCTTTTTCTCTTAAAGCATCACGGAGTTCTACATTATAGGTAAGCTTAAACATACTACCCATATTTGTACTTTTAACCCGAACCAAATCATTAGATTTTGTGTATTCAGAAAAGATATCATCAAAAGCACCTGTGTAATCTAAATCCTCTGGAATTGTTATTGTGAGAGTTTTAAAAATAGCACCATTCTTTTTAGTACCAAAATCCAAGCGATTGCAAATCACAAATATAATACACATTATAACAGTGAAAAGCAATGCAAATCCGATATAACCCATACCAACAATAAGACCTGCGCCCATTGCTAAGAACAGCGTGCAGATTTCTTTTGCCGTACCAGGAACAGAGCGAAAACGAACAAGACTGAATGCACCAGCAACTGCAACGCCTGTTCCTACATTGCCGTTAACCATCATAATAACTACACAAACTACTGCTGGTAAAAGTGCTAATGTAACAACAAAGCTTTTCGTGTAGCGAGTGCGATACATATAAGCGAGCGTCATTAAAACACCAATTACAAGTGAAACCAACAAACAAGTAATAAAATCGGTTATGCTGATAACATTTGTAAAATCAGCATCAAATAACCCTTTAAATAAATTTTCAAGCATTTTTAGTTACCTCCAACATATTATATGAATTAATTTTATTATTTTGTGGAAAAATCAATGTTTTGTAAGCTGTTCCATATTTCGAAAATGAGGTTTTATATATTTTTTCTCTTGATAACACCTCAGTCATCCACAATGGAACTCCACCACTACACTTAATTTCCATTAAAACCTTACCATCAGGAATAATTGGTGTGCCATACACGTCTGCCGTGAGTGATAAATCGGATTGTCTACAAAGTATCGTATCATCAAAGGTTACACGAAAATCAGTTCCATCCTCAGAATAATACGCTTCACGCTCATAAGACAGAAACACAGTGGGATGAAGTTCTTTATAAAAGTTTAGAAAATACTCAATTTCATCTGAAATTTGTGTAGAATTTTCAAGTTCACTCTCACCTGACAGCCACTTTGTTGCATCATTATTTGTCATAGCCATTCTGCGTTTATAAACAACGTGTTTATATTTCTTTTTGAGTTCAACAAACACTGTACTGTCTTCAGTTGCCTTATTGTAGCTACGAATTCGTAGTTTTTCTTTATAAACAGGCTTTTCTATTGAACGACGTATAAGCAGATATGAATCAGTGTCATAATAGAGATTGCGGATTGTAGTTCTGCCGTATTTATCAAGCTTCATATAAGGTGCCATTGCCTGAAGCAACTTTTCTTTTTGTGCTTTCGTCAGCATATATTTCAATTCGTATCTTTTAAATACGGTCTGAAAAGGCATAAAATATCCTCCTGTACTTTGATGTTATCATTGTACAAGAGGAAAATTGAAGTTTTATTGAAGTTTTTTAAATTTTCTAAATTATTTTAATAAAGGTATTTTAACCTGAAACTCAACAAGTCCATCATAACAAAGAACTTCGATTTTACCTTTATGAGACTCGACAATTGCTTTTGCAATAGCAAGACCTAAACCATAGTGATTACTTTCGCTGTTACGTGCATCATCTACACGATAAAATCTTTCAAAAAGCTTTTCACGATGCTCTTCTGGTATTTCGTCACCTTTATTTATAACAGATAATTTAGCAAAGCTATTTTCTTTTGTAAGCTTACAGAAAACAGCGCCTTTTTCGTTTGTATGTTTTATAGCGTTATCAAGTAAAATTGAAACAAGTTGTTTTAACTGAGTGCTGTTACCAGTAACTTTTATATCATCCGTAATATCAGTTTTCAACTCAAGACCTTTTTCAAATGCTACGCTTTCAAATGGTAACACTTCACCAGAAACGAGATGACTTAAATCAACTTGCTCCATCTGTGGTGCTACGTTTTCTGTTCGTGCAAGGTCTAATAACTGGTTGATAAGCACACCCATACGCTCATTTTCATACTGAATATTTTTTAGCCATTGGTTTTCGCCCAATTCTCTTTCTAAAAGTTCTGCATTTGCACTTACTATTGAAACAGGCGTTTTTAATTCGTGACCAGCATCTGATATAAACTGCTTTTGCTTTTTGTAGCTTTCTTCAAGTGGGTTAACAATTTTTTCTGCAAGAAATCTTGACAAAAAGAAAAATACAACTAAAGCACAGCCACCAAAAATTAAAGTATACCGGAACAAAGTAATAGCATTCTCGTTTACAACGGTGTTATCCATAAAGGTAACAAGAATATAGCCCGACTTATCTACTGCATAAAAAGAGAGATTGTTTTCTGTCCCCTTTGACTTGCCAGAATTTACAATTTTTTCTGCAAGGTCTACCAAATCGTCATCACTATGAATTGTTGGTGGTTCATTTTTTATTTCGAGCACTTTACCATCATAAGATAAAGCAACTGTATAAAAGGTTGATAATTTAAACATTGGCGAATCTTCAAATCTGTGATTAAACTCGGGTTCACCATTTGGGGCAGGTCTTACAGGCTCAAAAAAATCTGTCTCCATTTGTGAAAGCTTATACATCTCTGAATGTGCTTTTAGCATACTTTCATTTTGCTTTGTCATTTCTATATAACTCGAAACGTAAATAACACTAAGCGTACCAACCCAAAGTGCTACAAGGATTGACATAATTGAAAAAACTATTTTCTTCCTCGATTTTTCAAACATTGTCACACCTCAATTCGTAACCTACGCCTCTTACTGCCTTAATCTCTGTTTTTGCACCGATGAAGCTAAGCTTTTTTCTTGTAAAAGACATATAAACCTCTACGTTGTTATATTCGGCTTCATCCTCAAAGCCCCAGATTTTAACTGCAAGTTGTTCCCTTGTTAAAATCTGACCACTATTAGAGATTAAATATTCTAAAATTCTATATTCTTTTTCACTGAGTCTTACGCTCTGACCATTTGAAGCACACGATAACGTGAGTGTGTTAGTATCAAGAGTAATATCACCGAATGACAATACACCATCATTTGTATCTAACACTCGTCTGCCTAAAGCACGAAGCCTTGCAAGTAATTCCTTTGTCATAAAAGGCTTTGTTAAATAATCATCTGCACCACAGTCAAGACCTGTTACCTTATCGTCAAGCTCTGCTTTTGCAGTAAGCATAAGAATTGGTGTTTTAATTCCTTTGCTTCTTGCTCTTCTTGCTATTTCAAAGCCATTAAGACCTGGAAGCATAACATCAAGAATTATAATATCGTAAATATTGCTTTCAACAGCAGAAAGACCATCAACGCCATTATCGTAATGGTCAACCTCGTATTTTTCGAGACGTAAAATCTCACACAGAGCCTCAGCCATTCTTTTTTCATCTTCAACAAGTAAAAGTCGCATTTTTACCCACCTGTATTTCTAATATAAATTAATTATATCACAAAACATTGAAAAATGATTGAAATTAAAAAAAATTCCTGTTCAAATGAACAAGAATTTTTATATTATCACTTCGCATCATCATTTTTCTCTACTAATTTATCCATACTCACACCTAAAGCAACAGAGATTTTATAGAAAGTTTCAACAGAAAAATTATAAGTTTTTTTGCTATTGCTTTGCAGTTGTCTAATGAAATCGTGTGACAAATCAGTAAGTTCTGCTAACTCAGCTGATGTTATCCCCTTATTCTTACGATAATATCTGATATTTTTTCTTATTGTGCCATAAATATCTTCATCAAATTTAATTTCATTTTTCATATTAGTCACCACCTAACAAAATTTTATCAAACACACTCCCGTTTGTATGTTAGGTAATATCTAACATTAATATTGACTTTCATCGAATCCTATACTATAATATTTTTTGTTAGGTATTCACTCACACTTGTTGATTAAAACACAACCTATCAGGAGACTCGTTAAATGAGAAAAATAAAATTTCTAATAGTTGCAATTATAGGAGTTATAATTGTTTCTATTGTATCTGGTATATTTATTCAAATGAATGATACCAATATAAAAACTTACTCACGTAAAGGCGCAAGACTTTTACCTGAAACAAACCAATGGACAACTATATATGATGAAAAAGGTTCAGGTATTTT
>JAZNCY010000076.1:0-2771 GCA_045587825.1 Acutalibacteraceae bacterium | reverse complement strand
TGCGTCCACGCAGAGTTATTATTCTGGTGACGATAGAAATTGTATTTGGATTTACCGTGATACGCAACCTTTTTGGCTTCTGCTAAAATAATCGGTGCTAAATAAATATCGTCATACTTTGTAGTTTCTAAAAAGCGATTTTCTTCGAATAACTCTTTTTTTATAAGCTTTGTAGGGAAAGCAACATTATAATTCTTACGCCAAAGAAGTGTTTCAATTGCTTCTTCATTGTTCATAACTTTCTTTTCATCAATATCTTTTGTAGTTGAACCACAAATTGCAACACCAGCATCATTTTCTGTTATGAGATTATAAAGAAACTCTAAAAAGTCCTCGTCACATTCGTCATCATCATCTACAAATGCAACATATTTGCCTGTTGCGTTATCAAGACCTACATTCCTGCCACGGCTTATGTTACTTGTGGTTAAATGGACAACTTTTATTCTGCTGTCTTTTTTTGCATATTCTTCTGCAATTTCACCACTTCTGTCACTCGAGCCGTTATTTATAATAACAAACTCAAAATCTTTGAATGTCTGGTTTAAAATACATTCAATCATATGACTGACCATATTTTCACGGTTGTATGTAAGCATTATTACGCTGATTACAGGGGTAGTCATTTTACTCACTCCGTTCATTTTTTAAATGATGAATGATGAGTGATGAGTGATGAATTTCGGAAGGCTTCGCCTTGATTATAATTATTTATTATAAAATCTTATTCTTTCATTATCAACTAATCATTGCATTTAGTTTTTACTCGTTTATTTTTGTTCTAATTTTTCTTGAGAAGTTTTACAAATAGAAGTCAAAATATTTATTAATTCAGAAATATCGCTATTCAAGCTATTAAACTGATTTTCATCAATATATTCTGTTTTATATAATAATTTTATCCAATACTCAGATTCATTGGATTCTTTTAAAGCAACAAACATTTTCGTTGTAAAATCCGCTAAAGATTGTGCTTTTTGTGATTCCGATATATTGGCACCTATACTTGTCCCACATCTTAAAAGTTGTTTCGATAAAACATACTCTTTCTTTTCATTTGTTAAATACTTGTATAAGTTTACAATTCGCACCGCGAAATCAAAACTCTTATCTACCACAATATTTTTCATAATAATTCGCCCATTCATCATCCATCATTTATAATGCTAACGCAGTTCCGAAATTCATCATTCAGCATTCATCACTCATAATTCATAATTAATCTTCCCATCTTTTCCACGGTGCTTCTCCGTTTGCGACCAGTCTTTCAAGGTACATTTTATCTCTTAAAGTATCCATACATTGCCAGAAACCGTCGTGCTTGAAAGCACCAAGTTTACCCTCTTCAGCAAGTGTTTCAAGTGGTTTTCTTTCAAAAATCAAATCTTCACTATCATCAAGATAATTAAATATTTCTGGCTCTATAACCATAAAGCCACCATTTATCCAACCACCATCTTCTTTGCCTTTTTCGGTAAATTGTATGATTGTGTCTGTGTCATCAATATCAAGCACACCAAATTTACCACCTGGTTGAATTGCAGTTAGTGTAACAGTTTTCCCATTTTTCTTATGAAAATCAACAAGTGCATTTATATCAACATCAGAAACGCCATCACCATAGGTAAGCATAAATGGTTCATTACCTATGTACTTCTGAACACGCTTGATTCTTGCACCTGTTTGTGATTTTAAACCTGTATCCACAACAGTAACTTTCCACGGTTCTGCTATGTTGTTATGAATTATCATTTTGTTTTCTTCAGTGAAATCAAAAGTGATATCAGAACGGTGCAAATAGTAATCCGCAAAATATTCTTTTATTACATAACCTTTATAGCCACAGCAAATAATAAAATCGTTAAATCCGAATGAAGAATAATACTTCATAATATGCCATAAAATCGGGTTATCACCAATTCCAATCATCGGTTTTGGTTTTAAGTGGCTTTCTTCACTGATTCTTGTACCAAAACCACCTGCTAAAATTACAACTTTCATAATATCACCTTTAACGAATTCAAAACATATTGCCTCATTTTCGACACTCGCATAAAATTTTTAATTTTTCATTTGTTTTACAGCTTTACTCACCTTAACACCTGTTGTATTTATCTGTGTTGGAATTATATCTTTATATTCAAACTTTGAATCACAACTAGATTTTGTAATTTCTACAGCTATACTAATATTAGAATAACTCGCAATAAATCCATCACAAGCAGACAATGTAAGCATATCCCGCAAAACTTCGTACCCCATAAGAAAACTATTTTTTTCACGCTTTATACTATCATCAAAAATAAATAATTTTTTACTACCCTTTGGGGTTCGTGCAACATCATTATATAGTTTTACCATCCCTGGAAATTCTCGAGAAATATGCTCAATTGTTTCCTCACTATCAGTAGCCAAAAATATTTGCTTAAAGTCGTAATGTTGTAATGCAAAATTTATCTTTTCCACATACTTTTCAATAACTACAGGAATCGGGTGTCCTTTGATGTTTCCCCATTCAACCCCCCGTATCTGTACACCAAGTGTTTTCTCATTTAAAAGCAGACAAGAAATATCATTTTCTATTTTTTCTTTTATATCTGGTTTAAGTTTATAATACTTTTTTACTATATCTACATATAAATCTGTAGCAGAATTGTCTTCATAAGTCAAACCAACCATCATTTTATCATTAAAAAAACCATTATAAAAAGCTACATTTTGACTATGCAAAGCATCTTCAATACTAATCGGCGAAACCTGTTCATAATAAT
>JAZNCY010000075.1:0-1714 GCA_045587825.1 Acutalibacteraceae bacterium | reverse complement strand
CATCGAGATATTTCTGATAATTATAATCTCTGTCATCTTCATAAGACTTCATTTCATCTAAAAATCGTTCATATTCGCTTTCACTCATATCAGAAAGCTTCTTAAGAAGATATTCGCCATTTTTATAATAATTATTTAACTCGTCATTGTATTTACTATAATCTGATTTATCAAGGTCACTTAAAACACCCAGCTTTTCTAAGTCAATTTTACCTTCATCCTGATAAACTGAATATGCTCTATCATATAAATCCAAAGCAATTTCATTAAGATTGTTTAGGTGATTATTATACGCCTGATTACCAGCTGAAACCGCATAGCTATTGGCGTAACCGCCTGTTAATGCAGAAGCATTTGCTATAGTATCCAACATCGCTTTTTTACCATTATTAACGTATTGTTCGCGATACTGGTTATACAAAGGGTCTGCATTAATATTGTAGCTGAATTTTTCACGATTAAGAATACTGTTTAAAATATTCTCGATTTCTTGTGAATATTTGCTATTATATGCCTCAGGTTTGTTTTGCTCCCAATCACTGAGATTTTTCTCTGCAGAAAGTACTGATTCACTCTTCTGGTAAACAGGTCGATTTTTCTCGACTGGCTGTTTTGCTTGCACCGCATTACCCGTTGATATTGCTTGATTCTTATTAACAATATTGCTTGTTGCACCACCAGAAAGACTTGTCCACGTATTATTGCCAACAATACCATCAACTGCAAGACCTTTGCTTTTTTGATATGATTTTACGGCAGTTTGTGTTTTTGTGCCAAATTTGCCGTCAACATCTAACGTATAGCCTGCATTGTTCAAAGCTTTTTGTAATTCTTTTACATCTTCACCACTCGAACCATAAGATAACATTCTTTTTGACATAAGCTACTCCTTTCATTAATATACTCCACTGATATACATACCAAATCCCGTATTTACAGGAACCTCTGAACAAAAAAATACTTCTCCCGTTTTATCAATAAACGCCCTGATATTTTTATCAACCCCAATATCACCTGTTATAATTTTTAATGGTACTGCGATGGGGGGATAATTTGATTCAACTTGAAAAATCTTTATCCATTTATTAATTTCATTATCAGCATTCGAATAAAAAGCACCTTTTATAGTAGTTAAATCAAGACAAGAAAAATTTTTTATTTCTAAAAAACTTTTTTGAAAATTCGAATTAAAAATCACTTTATTACTCAAATTATCATATTTTACATTTCCAAGTACATTTAAATCATATCCAATCGTTAACTCATTTTCATTTTCTGAATAGCACCCAAAAGCAGCACCCTTACCACCCTTTCTGACGTTGAAGGCTATATAACCACTTGCAAGTGTTCTTGTTATTTCAAATTGTTCAGATGAAACGGCATCTTTTACATAAATAACGAAATCGTATGATGAGTTCAACGAAAAATTTCCGTTAATCACAAATGGATTTTGAGTTAAAAGTATCGGTTCTGAATATGTGGACTCACCATTTTTTTTATATTTTGCATAACAGCGAACGAAATTCAGATCATAAACTGAACTATAATATGGCGTAAACTCCACTAATGCACTCGTACCATTTTCAGAAACTGCACCAGACGAATCGCAGCGCACCAAAGAATTGCAGTTGATAGTTGGCGAAGTATAAGGACACACATCATAAATTGAAGTTTCTTCTTTAACAAATCCACGTGAATCTTCAAGATATGTGGT
>JAZNCY010000074.1:0-2576 GCA_045587825.1 Acutalibacteraceae bacterium | reverse complement strand
GCAGTCCCAAGCCCAACGAGCGTTACCTGATTTTGTAGCCATAACGTTAACAACGTCTTCGTTAAGACCAAGGTTGAGGATTGTATCCATCATACCAGGCATAGATGCACGAGCACCTGAACGAACTGAAACGAGAAGTGGATTCTCTAAATCACCGAATTTTTTGCCTACAACGCCTTCCATTTTAACGATGTATTCCATAATTTGAGCCTGGATTTCATCGTTGATCTTTCTGCCGTCCTCATAGTATTGAGTACAAGCCTCTGTTGAAATTGTAAAACCTTGAGGAACAGGAAGACCTATGTTAGTCATTTCTGCAAGGTTAGCACCTTTACCGCCGAGAAGTTCACGCATTGAAGCGTCGCCCTCGGAGAATAAATAAACGTACTTTTTGCTCATAGTTTACCTCCAAAAATAAATTATTAATATATTTGAGTATCCGCTTTATTTAAAAGCAACATAACACCAAAAGTAATTATATCAAAATTCTACTTTTTTTTCCATAGTATAAAAATAAAAATATGCCAAAATAGTTTATCGTTTTTTAGTCAACATAACTAAACACGCCAATAAATTCACATCTTTATTATTCTCTACCCTCTAATTCGAGCCTACTCCAATCGAAAAGTTCACCTGGGTCAGACTTATGCGGACTGAATTCCTCGTGACCTATAATTCTATCTTTATTTTTTGGTATTCCATATCTTTCACAAAGCTCTGTAAGAAGCAGATTAAGTGACTCATATTGTTCGTCAGTAAAACCTTTAAGACTATCATCGAGTGAATCATAAGTTTCTCCATCAATATACTGAGCCATATCTGCTTTAGAGCCTATTGCCATAAGCTCAATACCGATAGAGTAGAAATTCATTTTATTTGTGTATTTTGGACTATCTAAAAACTCCCCTTCGCCAGCGTGCCAGGCACAACGATTTTCAGGTAACATACAAAGAATATTACCCTCTCTGTCAATTACATAATTTATACCTACGCCCTCCTCCATAAAAATATCTCTCACGATATCTTCATTGTAAGGGTCATCTTTTGAAATCACAACGCCATTCATAAAATGAATCATTATAAACTCCGGCATATATTCACGTTCCCAGGAAGATGTTTCAAAGTCTATATAACGAATCGCGGCTATCGGGGAAACAATTTCTTGTTTGAAAACATCGGGCAAGGTTTTTGCCACAGGAATTTTACTTTCTATTGTCGGTAATGATTTATTATTTTCGGTTGTATTTATACCAAGATATTCCTTCAATGGTTTATTACAACCACCCGAAATTATAAAAAATATGAGAAGAAACAAAACAAAAAGCTTCTTCATAATTCACCACCATTTTATGCCTTGCAAGACCCAAAAGCCGAAAAGACTTAAAAAACTCGCTTTAAGGCAGGTTTGGATAACTCATTTCACTCTATTATTGATGTTCGCCTTGAGTTAAAGAAGCAATAGATATAAGATTAAAACCACCATCTGCAGTTTCTTTTAACGTAATTTCCATATATTTATCTGGCTGAGCAGCTGCAATAGTGCCATCTGCTGCAACCTCAATATTACTTGTTCCTATATAACCAACCTTAAGAGTTACAAGACCACCAGTTTTTTTAGCAGATTCAATTCTCGCTGTAAATGGTGGAACAACACCTGTAAGCGGAACATAATAACAATTAGTTGTAGCATCATATTGGAATTCGTAACCGTACCCCTGAACAGTAGCGTGAACAATCTGAACGTCATTACCAAACATAGTTTTAAAGCTTTGTTCAACATCTCTTGCAGGAACAACCATACCAAGCTCTGTAACGTCATAATCATCTGTTTTTACTTCTGCAGTAAGAAGCGAACACACTGCAATATTAAGAAGGTCATCAAAATCTGCTTTTGTTATATCTGTAAACGGGTCAGGGTCAATACCTACAACCCACGTAAGATATTTAGTATATTTAGAATAATCGTCTGCTTCTGTAACCTTATCTACAATTATATCCTTTACAAAAGAGCCGACCGAAACAACGCCTATTATTGCAAAAACCAAAACTATCAATCCAACAATAAACGGAGATTTTTTCTTTTTTTCTTTTACTTCAACCTCTTGCACAAGTTGTTCATTAATATCGCTCATTTTCTCACCCTTTCAAGTGGCTTGCCTTTCTATTATATTATATCGATAAGGCAATTGCAAGGAAAATTGAGAATTAAGAATTGAGAATTGAGAATTGTGGGTCTGCGACGCTATTGTAATAGTTTGTTCTAACAATTAATTTGTCGTTTCATTTGTTAGATATTAAAATTAATAAGAATTAAATACAAAACATAAAAATGTTGTTTTTATTCAATAATAATTATAATCAAGCCGTAAGGCTTCCTTAACTCATCACTTTGCACTCAGCACTCAGCACTATATTGGCTCAGTGTTCTGCATTTTTTCCTTGCATTTGCTTTATCAATATAATATAATTAAAAGGTAAACCACTTGAAAGGGTGAGAAAATGAGCGATATTAATGAACAACTTGTGCAAGAGGTTGAAGTAAAAGAAAAAAAGAAAAAATCTCCGTTTATTGTTGG
>JAZNCY010000073.1:0-3774 GCA_045587825.1 Acutalibacteraceae bacterium | reverse complement strand
TTTTGTTTTGCCATCTACTATTATAAATGTTGCTTTGTTCCCTATTTCATCTTGTGTAACCAGTGTGCCGTATTTTAATTCACCAAGTAATTTTACAAAGCTTTCTGCACTGCTTCTTCCTAAATAATACGAAATCTCGTTATTATAATTGAAAACTGCTATATCCTCAACAAAAAACGTCTTAGTTTCACCGTTATTTTCTAATGATACTGCAGGCAGAGTGACACAGGCTGTTTCATCAAGAATTGTGTTTATTACGTCAATCAATCTTGTTTCTGGTGTGATTGAGCTTATTGCACTCTGATTCAAAATCTTTTCAAGCACTTCGCTTTTTGAAATATCTTTACCTATATTTGCCTTTAACACCTCACCTGCTTTAACGCCTTTTGCCACACAGACAAGAGTTACAGCCTGAGTTGTGTAATCTCTTTCAAAAAAATCAAGAACTTTTGTAATATCACTTTTTGCAACATCTTCACTTAAAATTATCACCTTATTATGAATATAGGTCGGCACATTACCGGTTTTGTTAATAATAAGGCGTAAAGCTTCGGCAACTGTTTCGCCTTTAGCAGAATAAATAAGAGTCATTTCATCACCAACATTACTGGCATCTGCAGAGGCGCTTTGTTTATTATTGAGCATTTCTACCGTGACTTCAAAAAGCTCTTTTTCTTTATCAATTGCTATACCCTCAATAATCATCATATCTTCCACTTCTGTTCCATAACGCTCACACGAGCAAAACATAAGAAACACAAGTAGCACAAAAAAGAGAAGTAATATTTTTTTAAGCAAGATTTTCTCCCCTTTTCTTTTTCAAAATCGAAAGTAATGCCACCGACGGTAAAACAACTACCAACAGAATATAGGTAACAGTTACCCAAATTTGAGATGATACAAATGAAAAACGTGTAACGCCCTGAGATATATAAATTATAAATGCCGTTGCTACAACTCCGGTTAAGACGTTAGGTGTCCACCATTTGATTTTCGGAAATAAATGTCTTATACAATTTGAGATAATCATAATTTGCAAGGTTGTTTTTGCTATTATGCAAACAGTCCAGACTGAGCTTTGTATTGACTCAAAACGCTCCAGTACACGAAATTCCCCAACTGAAGAAATCGCAAAAGCTGGAAAAAGCTGTGTATTTGAAAATTCACCCAATGCCCCTACTACTGTAAAAGAAACAATAGTAAGTGATAAAACCAATAAAAGAATATATAAATAATACCCTTTCTTTATATTACCTTTTATATTTGAAAGAAATAAAATAAGACACGCTGATTCAGGAAAAAACACTGAGTAAAAAAAAGCTTGTTTTAAAAATTCAGCTTCTCCGTTCATAAAAAATGGCACTAAATTTACTGTTTCAATATTATTGAATGCAGATGTTACAACAATAGAAACGGATATTGTTACCATAATTAAAAATATGGTAGCTGCTCTTGACAATGCACCAATATCAAGTAGCGATAAAAATACAGAGACTATCACTATTGAAACAATTAAGAATGTCATTGTGTTTTCCGGAAAAACTTCTGAACTGACAAACAAATCGAGTCTTGCTAAAGTTCTTAAAAGCATAATAAAAACAAGAACAATATATGAAAAAGCAATTATATCCGAAAAGAGCTTATTTCTTTTTCTAATAGCACTAAGGATACTTTCTCCGTTTGATTTCTTATAAAAAGCAAATGTCGGAATAATCGTTATAATACTCAGAATACCAAAAACTGTTGGAAAAAGAATTGCATCGGTCGTACCTAAATCAATAAGTGTTGTTGAAACAAACATAAATGCTGCTACAACAGAACAGATATATAACAATGAATAAAACTGAAATGTAGTTACTTTAGTTTGTGTCATTTACTTTCACCTACTCTATAGCTTATTTATATCAAATATATTTTTACCCAATTTTTCCATACTTAAACGAGTTATAGTATCTCTTAGTAAAGATTTATTGAAAGGAGCTAATGGTGACAAGAAATAAACCCCGAAATTTTCAACAGACGAAAGATTTACCACGAGAATTGCAACACCAACCATAATACCGAAAAAACCACTCATCCCCGCAACAATTATAAAAACAATTCTTAAAATCGCTATTGCGTGATAAAGGTCTGTTTCAACAAGTGACGTTATAGCCGTCATTGCAACAACTATGAGCATTGGCGCATCTATAAGCCCCGCAGTAACTGCAGCGTCACCAATAACAAGTGCTCCGACTATACTGACGGCGTGACCAATGGATTTAGGCACACGAAGCCCCGCTTCACGTACAATCTCATAAATAAAATGAATAATCAAAGCCTCAACTGTAAGTGTAAACAGCGTGTTGCTTTCCATTACGACAACGTTATATAGCATTTTTTCAGGTAACAGCTCCTGATGAAATAACCCTATTGCTACAAATACGCCAGGTAGAAAAATACTAATTATAAATGAAAGTAATCTTATAGAGCGCATAAACGTAGCATAATATGGTCTGTTTAAATAATCATCAAATGTCTGAAAATTCTCGATAAACAGTCTTGGCACAATTAATGCATAAGGTGTGCCATCAATAAGAATTGCAATTTTACCTTCATTTACTTTTGCACATAATGTGTCAGGTCTTTCGGTTTTACCTACCATTGTAAACATTGTTTTTCGTTTTGTATCCAAAGTTTTTCTTAAATAAGTTTCACCTAAAACTGTATCCATTTTAATTGAATTTAATCGTTCTTTTACTTCTTCTAAAACTTTTTTATCTACCTTACCATTCATATAGCAAACTGCTATTTTTGTTTTTGTGGAAACGCCAACCTCCAGCACTTCTATTTTAAAATTCGGATTCACCATTCTTTTTCTGACAAGTGTCATATTGGTTTTTAATATTTCCACGAAACCTTCTCGTGAGCCATTTTCCTGAACTTCATAGTTCGGTTCATCTATAGAGCGTCCTGGAATATTCTGCATTCCTACAACGATGCATTCTTCTACACCATCTACAAATATAAGAACACAGCCACGTAATAAATTTTCTATTGCCAGAGAAAGATTTGTTTCAGTTTTTACTTCTGTACCACAAATTATTTCTGTAGTAATAAACTGCAAAACATCTTTTTTAGGCAGTTCGCCTTTAAAATGCAACATTGGTTTTGTAATACCTTCAATTATCTTTTCTGAAGATGTGAGTCCATCACATTTTGCAAAAACAACTCTTCTGTCAGCACAAACGCCATTTTTTACAACAATATCAAAGCAATTCAAAAACACATCTTTTATAATTTGCCCATTATCATTTGCATAAAAACGAACATTGCCCAAATCCACCTCTGGCAAGTCGTTAACGTTTATATATGGACTTTTATTTTCTTTCATATAATCACCAATTTTAGTATAACCTGAAATTTTCAGGTGATTATAAAAATGGTGATTTTATGTTAACAACAATTATAAGAGTGGCTATTGTTTATTTATTTGTAACTATTGCTATAAGAATAATGGGTAAAAGAAATATAGGAGAACTGCAACCAACTGAATTAGTTATTACTCTCCTACTTTCAGAATTCGCAGCTATTCCTATTGAAAATAATTCAGTCTCACTTATAAACAGTTTAATTCCCGTTATGCTTTTAATCAGCTTTGAAATAATCAATTCAGTAATTTCTATGAAAAGCATAAGCTTCAGGGCTTTAAGTGATGGAAATCCGATTATAATTATCAAAAATGGTCAATTAGACCAAAAAGAACTTAAAAAATTAAGTCGGATCGTAGCCATG
>JAZNCY010000072.1:0-6429 GCA_045587825.1 Acutalibacteraceae bacterium | reverse complement strand
CTAAAACAATAGTTTGGATCATCAGGGGTACTCCCTTGATGCTCCAACTTTTTGTTGTTTTCTACGTTCCCGGTCTTGTTTTTGGTGTTCCGTTTAAATCGCGTATGACTGCGGCTTTAATCGGTTTTATAATTAACTACGCTTGCTACTTTTCTGAAATTTTCAGAGGTGGTATTGAAAGTATTCCAAAAGGGCAATATGAAGCTGGTCAGGTTTTAGGTCTTACAAAATCTCAGACTTTCTTTAAGGTTGTTCTTTTTCAGGTGGTAAAAAGAATTGTGCCACCAATGAGTAACGAAATTATTACTCTTGTTAAAGATACTTCTTTAGCAAGAATTATTGCCGTGTCAGAAATTCTTATGTCTGCAGAAAGATTTTCTGGTCGTGGACTTATATGGCCACTTTTCTATACAGGTGTATATTTCTTGTTATTCAACGGCGTTCTCACAGTCTTATTTAATAAGATTGAAAAGAAGCTTGATTATTATAAGGTCTGAAAGGAGCTTTTATTATGTCTATACTCGAAGTAAAAGATTTAAAAAAGAGCTTCGGCAAGACCGAGGTTTTAAAAGGTGTTAGTTTTACTTTAGAAGAGGGTGAAGTGTTAAGCATTATCGGTTCTTCTGGTAGTGGTAAAACAACAATTCTCCGTTGTATTAATCAGCTTGAAACTGCTGATAGTGGTTTTATAAATGTTGCAAACGAAGTCTTTTTTGATGGTGAAAATAAAGATAAAAAAGAAGACCCGAAAGAAAAAAGAAGAAAACAACTTTTAGTTGGTCTTGTTTTTCAGAATTTCAATCTTTTTCCGCAATACAACGTTTTAGAGAATGTTACACTCGCTGCAAAATTACAGGCAAAAGAATTGCCGGATTACAAAGAGAATAAATTAAAAATCAATGAAGAAATTGACAGAAAAGCTAAAGATTTTTTAGGTAAAGTTGGTCTTTTAGAAAAATTAGAAAGTTACCCTTGTGAGCTTTCTGGTGGTCAACAGCAAAGAGTGTCTATTGCTCGTGCTCTTGTTCTCGAACCTAAAATTCTTTTCTTTGATGAACCTACCTCTGCACTTGACCCTGAATTAACAGGCGAAATTTTAAAGGTTATTAAAAGCCTTGCAGAAGAAAAGGTGACAATGGTTATTGTTACTCACGAAATGTCTTTTGCAAAGGCAGTTTCTTCAAAGGTTATTTTTATGGATAACGGCGTAATTGAAGAAGAGGGTACACCAGAAGAGGTTTTTGATAATCCAAAATCACACAGAACTAAAGAATTTATTTCAAAGTTTGATGATTAAAAAAATATATAAAATCCGTGAGAATTTTCTCACGGATTTTTATTTTTATCATAAGATATATTAAGTGAAATTCGCAATAATCAGGGGCGGTGGTAGATTTTGAATGAGAATTTACCCACAGAATAGCCACCTCAGGCGATTTTGCTTAATATAAAAACCCTGTCGGTAATAATCGGCAGGGTTTGTTTTCGTTTTATAAATTTTTCAACACATTTAATATTATATCAGAAAATGCTGTTAAATCACCAGTCAATGAATTTGTATATTCATCAATTGCAACGTCATCTGCACTGTCAGAAATTTTTCTTATACTTACAAAAGGAATTTTGCCTAAGAGGTAACAAGCAGCAGCTAAAGCACCACTTTCCATATCAAAGGCTTTAATATCAAAAATCTCTTTGTACTTGTCACGTCTTTCTTTATCTGTCAAGAAAAAGTCTCCTGTACCAAGATTGCCGTGAGTAAAGCCGTCAATTGCTTTAACCTTATTTGCGAGGTCTGAATCACATTTATATATGTATTCATCCTGACCTGGCTTCTGACCTGGTAATCTTCCTATCGGTGTTAAGTCAAAGTCACACTCAACACAAGAGTCAGAAACAATAATTTCTCCCTTTTTAACGCCTGATACTGCACCACTCCAGCCGGTGTTAATAACGCCGTCATATTCGCCTAAAGTAAGTGCCAAAGAAGCACCCATAGCAGCGTTAACCTTACCAATACCAAAGCAAACTACGGTAACCTCGTGATTGTTGTAAGAAAAATCAAAAGCAGGCATATGCTTTATTTTATATTCTTTCTTAACTAAATCACCTAAAGAGTTTTTACAAGGGTTAAATTCGTCGATATCAGCAATTAAAACAAGATATTTCATAATAAACTTCCTTTCGTCTTATAGGATTATGAATTTAAAGCTTCGTGTAAAGCTTTTGCTAACTGGTCTGGGCAAGAGGTTGATTTAAAGCCACAGGTAATACCTGAAACAGAAGTAATTACTTCTTCTGCAGGTCTACCTTCAACAAGTGCAGAAATGCCCTTTAAGTTGCCATTACAACCACCTTCGAAGTTAACGTTTTTTACAATGCCATCTTCTAAATCAAATGTAATTTTTCTTGAGCAAGTTCCTTGTGTTTTGTAAGTGTAAGTCATTTTATTTTTCTCCTTCTGTTTGTTTTTCAATATCCTTTTTCATAACCGTGAGTGCATCATTAATGGCATCAACAGGGGATTGTTTTGGTAATACCTTTACCGAAATGTATGGTTTTATACCTGCTGAAACCATTATTCTGCCACGCATATATTTACCTAAAAGTGAAACCTTCTGCATATCAATACTTTGAGAATAAAGCAGAATGTTATCGGCTTTCTGACCTATTTCATAAATACCTAAATCTGCTGCAGTATTTCTTAAAAGAGAAATCTTAATAAGACCTTCTACGCTCTTTGGTGGGTCACCGAAACGGTCTATAAGCTCGTCTAATACGTCAGATGCATCATCTTCGTTTCGTATATCTGCAATTCGTTTATAAATTGCAAGTCTTTGTGGGAGACTTGCGATATATTTTTCAGGAATGTGAGCATCAATTCTTATATCAATAAGACATTCTTTAGAAAGTGCTTTTGGTGCTTCACCTTTTTCTTCACTTACGGCTTCTGAAAGTATTTTCATATACATATCATAACCGACAGTTTCCATATGCCCGTGTTGTTCTGCACCTAAAAGGTTACCAGCACCTCTGATTTCTAAATCTCGCATAGCAATTTTAAAGCCTGAGCCGAATTCGGTGTATTCTTTAATTGCCTCAAGTCGTCTTGTAGCAACTTCTGAAAGACTTTTATCTTTTCTGAATGTTAAAAATGCAAAACCACGTCTTGAAGAACGACCAACACGCCCACGAATCTGGTGAAGCTGACTAAGCCCCATATTTTCAGCGCTTTCTATAATGAGTGTATTAGCGTTAGGAACATCAACACCAGTTTCTATTATGGTTGTACATACTAAAATATCTATCTCGCCTTCAAGGAGTGAACGCCATACGTCAGAAAGAGCGTCTTCTGTCATTTTGCCGTGTGCTATGCCGATATTAGCCTCTGGTATTAATTCTCTTATCATTATAGCAGTTCTTTCAATATCTTCAACCTTGTTGTGAAGATAATAAACCTGACCACCACGCCTGAGCTCTTTTTTCATTGCTTCAGCGAGTATTCCCCAGTCGTGCTCTAAAACATAAGTCTGCACAGGGAAGCGGTCCTGTGGCGCTTCTTCTATAACTGACATATCACGAATGCCAGACATTGCCATATTCATAGTTCTTGGAATAGGTGTAGCAGAAAGTGTAAGACAGTCAACCTGTGGGTAAAGCTCTTTTAACTTTTCCTTCTGACCTACGCCGAAGCGTTGTTCTTCATCGACTATAATAAGACCTAAATCTTTAAACTGTATATCTTTTGAAATAAGTCTGTGTGTGCCGACTATAATATCTAAAGAACCACGCTTTAATTTCTTTATAATTTCAGTTTGTTGCTTAGGCGTTCTGAAACGTGAAAGCATATCAGCGTTAATAGGGAAGCCCTCGAAACGTTTCATTATTGTATTGTAATGCTGTAATGCAAGAATTGTTGTCGGTACTAAAATTGCACATTGTTTACCATCCGCAATACATTTGAATGCGGCACGGAGTGCAACCTCAGTTTTACCAAACCCAACGTCACCACAAAGAAGTCTGTCCATAGGGTGTGGCTTTTGCATATCATTTTTTATTTCTCTTATTGTTCTTAATTGGTCATCTGTTTCTTCAAATTCAAAACGTCTTTCAAAGTCATTCTGCATATCAATATCTTCTGAGAATTGATAACCATCTGTCTTTAAACGCTTTGAGTAAAGCTGAATTAACTCTTTTGCCATATTTTTAGCAGAAGCTTTTACACGTGCTTTTGCTTTTTCCCAATCCTGACCACCAAGACGTGAAAGCTTAAGAGTTTTCTGCTCATCCTTAGGACCAATATATTTTGATATTAAGTCAAGCTGAGTAACCGGAACATAAAGTGTGTCGCCTTTAGCGTACTTAACCTTTATGTAGTCTTTAATAAGTCCGCTGACTTCCATTTTTTGTATGCCTTCAAAAATACCAATGCCGTGAACAGAGTGAACAACGTAATCGCCACGGGTTAATTCTTCAAGACTCTGAATAACATCAGCCGCTTTAAATGATTTTCTACGTTTCATATTGGTGGAGTTTGTAACTCTGCCATATGTGAAAATCATAAATTTTTCATTAGGGTAGGTGAAACCACTTGAAATACCACCTGTGGTTACACTTACAGTCTTTTGTGGGAATTCAGAGGGGAGTGCGCCTAAATAAATTGCTTTAATATCTTCTGCTTCAAGTGCTTCAACAAGACCTTTTGCAGCCTTTTCTGTACCGGCGTTTACTATGCAGGTAACACCTTTTTTTAGTGCTGGGCGTAAATCGTCAAGCAAAACTGAAAGAGTACCATTCCAAATAGGTAACTGCTGAGTGTTGAAGGTTGTAAGTGTCTTTACAGGGGTGTCAAAGCTGCCTCTTGGGAGACTGTCAAGGTAAATCGCTTTACACTCTTCATAAAGTCCGAAAAACTCATGTATATCAAGGGTTATACGGTCTAACCCCTTTGTTAAAATGCCGTTTTCAAACTGTGCTTTTATCTCTTCGAGCATCAATTTATGAGTGTTCACGGCACTCTCTTTTACACCTGCAGTTTCACAGATGTAAAGTGAATTACCTTTACAAAAATCGAAGATAGAGGCAGGTTTTTCGTATGCTAAATTAAGATATTTATCTAATGAAGCGATTCTTACACCACTACTTAAACTATCAATATCTTTTAAAAGATTTTGTTTTACTTTTACACTGCCCTTACCAGAAACTTTGT
Organism: Acutalibacteraceae bacterium; assembly: GCA_045587825.1. Lineage (GTDB taxonomy): Bacteria > Bacillota > Clostridia > Oscillospirales > Acutalibacteraceae > DTU089. The sequence continues at coordinate 1,220 of JAZNCY010000072.1, read as the reverse complement.
TGTAAAATTCTTCTAACTTTTCTTTTAGCGTTTCGTCGCTGTCAAAAAGAATTTCTGTTGCTGGTGTAATTTCTGTGAATTTCAATATGTCTGTTCTTCGTTGAGTTGAAGCATCAAATTCAGATATGTTATCAATAGCGTCACCCCAGAGCTCAATTCTTACAGGTTTTTCAGAATTGACAGGGTAAAAGTCCACAATTCCGCCACGATGTGCAAATTGACCAGGACCTTCTACGATATCTGCTCGTTTAAATCCTGCAGAAACTAAAACAGAAATAAGCTCTTCAGGTGAAATAGTTGTATTAAGGTCAATGAATTTTGTTCGTTTCTTTAATTCTTCGGGTGGGATTGTAAGCTGTAATGCTGCTTCTGCAGAGCAAGCAATAACAGAATAATCGTTATTTATAATTTTGCAAAGAGTTTTAATTCTTGCTTGTTCAAATTCTCTTGATTGACCCTCAGAGGAGTTGAACGAATAATCTCTTGCAGGGTAAAGGTAGGCTTTTTTGCTATTACCTGAGAATTCATTTATATCATTTACAAGTCTTGAAGCTGTAGCCTCATTTGGTAAAATGACAAGAGCTCTGCGAGAAGTATCCTCGCAAAGCGAATGTATTAAATGAGCTTTTGGTGATGGTGGAAGTCCCGTAACACCTGATGGCAACAAATCAGCATTTATTGCCTTTAAAAGCTCATTGTATTCAGTTGAATTTTTTAAGAGCTTTGAGTAACAAGACATATTAACCTCAACTGTTGTATTTTGACATAGCGGCGTCAATATCGCCACTTAACATTATTTTTATAGCGTTATAACCATTTTCGCACGCTTCATCTATTGATTTTTTCTGGTCTTTAGGGAAAGAGCCTAAAACCCAGTCAACTAAATCATAATCAGGGTGAGGCTTTGCACCTACGCCGATTTTAACTCTCGGGAAGTTCTCACTGCTTAAATGAGAAATTATGCTTTTAATTCCGTTATGACCACCAGCAGAGCCTTTTCTTCTTATTCTTAATTTACCTGGTTCAAGAGAAATATCATCATAAATAACAATGATGTTTTCAACAGGTATTTTATAGAAGTCGGCACATTCCTTAATAGCCTGACCGCTGTTGTTCATCATAGTCTGTGGTTTCATAAGAATTACTTTGTGTGAGTCTATGTATCCATCACCGATAAGAGCGTGGAATTTAAGCTTTTTAACGTCAATACGCTCTTCGTC
>JAZNCY010000071.1:0-2399 GCA_045587825.1 Acutalibacteraceae bacterium | reverse complement strand
TAATATAATCTGTGCTTCAATGGGCGGTATGGTTACAACTGCTTATATGTATTATTACGGCACAGAGAATATAAATTCTGCAGTTTACCTTTCAGGCGCACAAAATGGTACTTACGTTTGTGGCGAAGCCTTAAACGGCAGAATAGTTTTTGAGAAGAAAGTTCTTGTGGACTTTTTAAAGAAAACAACAAACGGTAACTTTTTACTTACAATTCTTTTGAACGTTTTAAATACACTCGGTGTTTTAGATAACGTTACTGAGACTGTTAATAATATGGTAGCAGAAAGTTTCGACGAGGCAAACGACAGAGTTCTCCGTGATTGCTTTGGTACACTTTGTGGCTTCTGGGCACTTTGCCCTGACGATGATTTTGAAGGTGGTGTAAAAACTATTTTCGGCGGTCACGAGAGTGAATACCCAGTTCTTTTAGAAAAAATAGAAGAAACTAAAAAATTCGTTTTCAGCACAGAAGAAACCCTTAAAAAAGCAAAAGAAAGCGGTGTTAAAATCTCATTTGTTTCAAACTACAACGGAACTCTTGCACCAGTTTATGAAAGAGCGAATTGTAATGGTGACGGCGTGTTAGAAACAGAATTAACCTCTAACTTTGCGGTGGTAGCACCATTTACCCAGATGCTCTCTGGTGAACAGATGTTAGCGGCAAATAAAAAATATCTTTCACCTGACTACGTAATTGATGCAACACCAGCACTTTTTCCGGATAACACCTGGTTTGTAAAAGATGCACCACACGTTGCAGCAGACTATGGCACAGAATTCAGTGTGTTTACATTCACACTTTTAGAAAGTAACGTTCAACCGCATATTGATATGTTCCCTGAGTTCCCGCAGTTTATGATTGCGGACGAAAGTCTTAATTTGTCACCGTTGGAGGAATAGTAGCAAGTGATATAAAGATTACTATATCCTATCACTTTTAATTTGCAATAAACTTTAAACAGAATAAAAATTTAACTTGATGGTCTCGCCTCTCTTCGAAGAGAGGGGGACCGCCTTTTCTTTGGTTCATCTATTTTAATGCACTTTTAAGCGAGTAGAAAACTGAATGAAATAATAATCAATCTTGGGTGGTGGAGAGTTCTTTGACACGCATTAACCTTTATATTTGTAGTTCGTCGGTATATTGATAATTTTAAATTAATTTATTCACCGACCAACTGCATTGTAAATACAAACTGCGTTGCGGAGAACTCTCCACCATTCCGATTTAATTTATTGTAATGCAAAATATATCAATCGCCTGAAAACTTAACAATTTCAGCAATTTTGCGAAATGAATAGTCCCCCTCTCTTCGAAGAGAGGCGTTTGAAAAAACAAACACATCTTTTTAAACTAAACTGTTGAATAAATAAAACTTATGTGGTATTATTCTATTCATTGAAAATAAAGAAAGAAGAACTAAAATGCTTGAAATTATAGGACAGGGACTCGGAATATTAGCAACTGTTATGACAATTTTAATGTTCCAGTTGAAAAATAAAAATCATATGCTTTTTGTAAATATAGTTTCGAATGCAGCGATTGCAGCAAGTGATATATTCATAAAGGGCGAATTTAAATCTGGTGCAATAATTTGTTTGATTGCCATTGTGCAGATAATTGCTTCATTTATTCACGACAAAAAGGGTACAGAAGTTCCACTATTTGAAAAATTAATTTTTTTAGTTTTTTATATTGCAGGCGGTTTGGTTGGGCTTACAGGTCCTAAAGAAATTCTTCCAATTATAGCAGCTATATTCTATATGGTTGCTATGTTCCAAAAAGACCCACAAAAAATACGCTGTATTTTGCTCGGTAATATGTCTCCCTGGGTAGTTTATTTCCTTTTTCCGTTTAATACCTCAATTTTTGCACAAATTGCAGGAATTATTTCTTCACTTATAGGTATTTACAGATACAGAAAGCAAAAAATGGAGGTTCAATGAAATGGGAGATATAATAAATATTAGTAAATCTTTCGATGAACTGTCAGAAAAAGAACAAGAAGAATTTATTGATAAATTTTTCGATGAAAAGTCAGAAGAAGAGCAAGTCGCGATTTTGATGAAAGCACTTAATAATTTACAGTTCAGTGGTTCTGTTAATATGCAAGATATAATCTCTGACCTTGTAAAATGTTTTAAAACTATTTTAAAAGAATTAAAAATTGACAGAGTTACAGAATTCACTTTTGTTGATTATGATTACCCACGACTTATCATAATAAATGGCAAAGAGTATGATTTAGATGGTGCTTTTGATAAAGATGAAGATGCAGGTGCCGCACTTTATGAAATAGATGCTCTTATAGGAGATTTGGTTTGTGATTTTGGAATGAAATGCGAACAGGTTTTAAAGTTGATAGAAAAAGAAATTAAGAAATAACAAAAACAGATG
>JAZNCY010000070.1:0-3129 GCA_045587825.1 Acutalibacteraceae bacterium | reverse complement strand
TAGATGTTAAGGGTAAAGCACTTATCGTTACCGATAGTGGCGTGCCTGAGGAGTATTCAAAAATCGTTGCAAGTCAGATTAAAGATAGTGTGATTTATACATTCCCGCAAGGTAAACAGAGTAAAAATTTTGAGACTTATTCTGCACTTTTAAAGACTCTTGCCGAAAATAATTTTGACAGAAGCGACTGTGTAATTGCAGTCGGCGGTGGCGTTGTTGGCGATATGGCTGGGTTTACTGCCGCTACTTATATGCGTGGTATTAAGTTTTACAATATCCCTACAACACTTCTTTCTCAGGTCGATTCTTCCATAGGTGGTAAAACTGCAATAGACTTTTTAGGCTATAAAAATTTGGTTGGTGCATTTTATCAACCGAATGCAGTAATAATTGACCCTGATGTTTTAAAAACGTTACCAAAACGTCAGTTTAATAACGGACTTTGTGAAAGTATCAAAATGGCTGCAACTTCAGATAGTGAACTTTTTAAAATGTTAGAAGAAAACAATGCAGAAGATATAATTGATACTGTAATCGAAAAATCACTTCTCATTAAAAAACAAGTGGTTGAAGAAGATGAAAAAGAAACAGGACTTCGCAAGGTTCTTAATTTCGGTCACACAATAGGTCACGCTATTGAAACAGTTACTGGTCTTGAGGAATTGTATCACGGTGAATGTGTAGCACTTGGTATGATGTTTATGGCAAATGGCGAAGCAAGAGAAAGAATAAAAAATCTTCTTACTAAAAATAATTTGCCAACAAAAACTGATTTTAACGTTGAAGCAGTTTATGAAGCATTGCATCACGACAAGAAAAGTGCTGGTAGTGGTGTAAACGTAGTTACAGTTAAAAATATAGGCGAATTTGAGTTTGAGTTTTTAGAATACAATGAAATTTATAAAATTCTGAAAGGGGAGAAATAAATGAAAAACACATTCGGCAATAGTGTTGCATTGACAGTTTTTGGCGAAAGCCACGGCAATATGATAGGTGCTGTAATTGACGGCTTGCCTGCAGGTATTACTGTAAGTGAAGAGTTTATTTCTCATCAGTTGGATTTAAGAAGACCTTATGGTAAAATTTCAACTCCACGACACGAAGCAGATAAATTCCAAATTGCAAGTGGTGTTTTTAACAATAAAACAACAGGTACACCAATTTGCATTGTAATCCCTAATGAAAACACAAAATCAAAAGATTATACTTATGGCGTAGCAAGACCAGGTCACGCTGATTTTACAGCATTCAGTAAATATAACGGCTTTGAAGATTATCGTGGTGGTGGTCACTTTAGTGGCAGAATAACTGCTGGTATTGTAGCAAGTGGTGCTATTGCAATCTCGGCTTTAGCGAAAAAAGGCATTAAAATAGGCACTCATATTAAAAAATGCGCTAATGTCGAGGATGCAGACTTCGGTGATTATATTAAGGATATCAACGAATTAAACAATAAGCTTTTTGCCGTTTTAGATGATAAAAAAGGCGAAGAGATGATTAAAAAAATTGAAGAAGCCGCTTCTGGGAAGGATAGTGTCGGCGGTGTGTTAGAAACTGTTGTTACAGGGCTTCCAGCAGGTGTAGGCGAGCCTTGGTTCGATTCAGTTGAAGGTATGCTTTCACACGCTCTTTTCTCAATTCCTGCAGTCAAAGGCGTTGAGTTTGGTGCAGGGTTTAATTGTGCCGATATGCTCGGTAGCGAGATGAACGATGCATTCTTTTATGATGGTGATACTGTCGGGACCATAACAAATAACAATGGTGGCATAAATGGTGGCATTACAAATGGAATGCCTGTTGTGTTTAAATGTGCAATAAAACCTACACCTACTATTGCTAAAGAACAGGAAACTGTTGATTTTACAAAGAATGAAAATACAACTATTGAAGCTACTGGTCGTCACGACCCTTGCATTGTTCACAGAGCAAGAGTTGTTGTTGATAGTGTAACAGCCCTCGTTCTTTGCGATTTGCTTTCACAGAAATTCGGTACAGATTGGCTTGGTGAAAAGTAATGGAATATGGTTGCATAGGTGAAAAATTAGCCCATAGCTTTTCAAAAGAGATACATAATGCTTTAACCGATTATAAGTATGAGTTAAAAGAACTCGCAAAAGATGAAGTTGCTTTCTTTATGACAGAGCACGATTTTAAAGCGATAAACGTTACAATTCCATATAAACAAACTGTTATTCCATATCTCGATTTTATTGCGGATGAAGCAAAAGAAATAGGTGCAGTAAATACAATTGTAAATAAAGATGGTAAGCTTTACGGCTACAACACAGACTTTTTCGGAATGAAAAGTCTTATTGAAAGAACTAAAATTGTAATAGAAAATAAAACTGTTGCAATTTTAGGTGGTGGCGGTACTGCAAAAACAGCCGAAGCCGTGTCAAAGTCTTTGGGTGCAAAAGTGATTTATAAAGTATCAAGAAGCAGTAAAGAAAACTTTATTACTTATGACGAGTTTTATAATATAAGTGACAGTATAGACGTAATTATCAACACAACACCCGTTGGTATGTATCCAAATATTTTTGAGTCAGCCATAGAAATTGAAAAGTTTAAAAATCTTTCCGGTGTAGTAGATGCTGTGTATAACCCGCTTCGTTCAAAACTCGTTTTGGATGCTCTTAATAGAAATATTAAAGCGGTCGGCGGTCTTTATATGCTCGTAGCACAAGCAGCTTTTGCAGTAGAGTTTTTTATAGATACAAAAATCGAAAAAGACAAAATAGAGAGTGTATTTAATACGCTCTTTAAGAAAAAAGAAAATATTGTCTTAATTGGAATGCCCTCATCAGGTAAAACAACTGTCGGTACTGCACTCGCAGAAAAACTTAACAGACCATTTTTGGATAGTGATAAGTTGATTGAAGAAATTGAAAATAAATCTATTCCCGAAATCTTCAAAGAAAAAGGGGAGCAGTATTTCAGAAACGCTGAAACAGAAGCAATTTTTACTCTTTCAAAAAACAATTCTTCTGTAATAGCAACTGGTGGCGGTGCTGTTTTAAATAAAAAGAATATTGAACTTTTAAAAGAAAACGGCAAACTGTTCTTTTTAGACAGACCATTAGAAATGCTTATAACAACAAGCGACAGACCATTATCATCAAATAAAAG
>JAZNCY010000069.1:0-2080 GCA_045587825.1 Acutalibacteraceae bacterium | reverse complement strand
TGTCACTTCTTACAGGTGGCAGATGATGTTTTCCATATATAATACTATAATAGAAAAACAACGCCCACTCGTTATGGGTATTCTGAATGTTACACCAGACTCGTTTTTTGAAGCTGGCAAAAGTTTTTTTGCAGAGTCAGCGTTTAATCGTGCGCTTCAGCTTGAAAGTGAAGGGGCAGATATTATAGATATCGGTGGTTGTTCAACTTCACCTGGAAAAAGCTTTGCTTCATTTGAAGAAGAGCTGTCACGTTTAAAAACGGTTTTGCCACTTATTCCGGATACTGTAAATATTCCTGTTTCGGTAGATACCTTCAGACCCAAAATAGCAAAATTTGCATTAGAAAATGGTGTTGTGATTGTAAACGATGAAAGTGGCGTATTTTCTAAAGAAATGGCTTCACTTGTTAAGGAGTATAACGCCAACTGGATTTTTATGCATACAGGAAACAAAACTTCATCTAAAGTGGCTGTTTACGAAAATGGCGTTGTAGATAGTGTTCTTGAATTTTTTAAATCAATGAAAGAACAGGCTCTTAACTTTGGTATAGCTGAAAATAAACTGTGCTTTGATTACGGAATTGGTTTTGGCAAGTCCAGAGAGGATGACTTAACTCTTTTGAAGAATACTGATGCTTTTTCGGAATACAAACCTTTACTTGTAGGTGTTTCCAACAAAAGAGTTGTAGGACAAGCAACCGGACGTGAAGTTGACGAGAGGTTGTTTGGTACTGTTTCTGCAGAAAGTGTAAGCGCATTTCTTGGTGCTGGTGTAATCAGGACACATAATGTTAAAGCGTGTGTTGATTCAGTCAGTATGATAACTGCTATAAAAAAGGGTGGTTTTATTAATGGATAAAATTTACATTAAAGATTTGACTTTGAAAGCACATCACGGTGTTTTGCCTGAAGAAAAAGAAAAAGGGCAGAATTTTATTCTGGATATAACCGTAACAGCAGATTTGAAAAAAGCCAGAGAGAGCGATGATTTGAATGATACTGTAAACTATGCTGAAATGATAGGTACAGTGAATGCTGTGTTTATGAGCGAAAAGAACGATTTAATAGAGCATGCGGCAGAAAGAGTAGCAGCTGCTATTTTAAAAAAGTATAAACTGGTCGAAAGCGTAACTGTGCTTCTAAAAAAACCAGAAGCTCCGATAAATGCGGATTTCAGTTACGTGGCTGTTGAAATAACAAAAACAAGGGGAGAATGAAATGAGAAAAGCATTAATAGGTATCGGTAGTAATATCGGTGATAGAAAGCAGCACATTGACACTGCTATTGAGGCATTGAATCATATACCATCAGTTAAAGTGTCAAGAATGTCACCAATCTATGAAACAGAACCGTGGGGATATGTGAATCAGGAGAAATTCTTTAATGCGGTAATTGAGGTTGAAACAAATCTTACAGCAAACACACTTTTAGGTGTATGCCTTGGTATTGAAGCTGGTATCGGAAGAATACGTGATATAAAGAATGGTCCGAGAGTATTAGATTTGGATTTGCTTCTTTTTGAAGGTCAGGAGTGTACATCAGCAGAACTTACCTTGCCACATCCGAGAATGTTCGAGCGTGACTTTGTTTTGATACCTCTACGTGATTTGTATCCTGAAATGAAAATTTATAAAAAGTATAATTTAGTTCATTATTATGATATGCTTGAAGAAAATAAAACGATGAAAAAAATGGAATTTTAAAAACAATTTTCAAAAATTTGGCATTAGTTAAATTATACATATAAGGATATATTCAAATATACAAAGTGCCCAAAACCCTTGTAGTACAAGGGTTTTCAATTTTTGACAAATACCGACACACCCGGTGGCGTTGAGGTTTGCGAATAAAAAAATAAAAAAACTTAAAAAAAAGTGTTGACAAATTGATTTGAATTTGATATTATATGCAAGCACTCGAGAGAGCGAGAGCTCAGAGGGGTGCGAAACGAACCTTGAAAATTAAACAACGATAAAGAAAAACCCTTGAGATTTTTTTGAGCACAACAGTGCAGAAATCCGGACTTCAAAAAGAAGTCAAAGGAAAAAGACAGATACGCAAGTGTATCGAATGAGCGAT
>JAZNCY010000068.1:0-16771 GCA_045587825.1 Acutalibacteraceae bacterium | reverse complement strand
CATTTTGACGTTGATTTTTTAGATAAAAACAGTGAACGCTATATGTTAAGCAGAAGAATCCGCAAAATTACAGACGTAATAAAAAGCGATTTCTTCATTAAAGACAGCGTTTCTACAGGTGACTTCTTTATAAGAGATGGTCAATATACATTTGAGCAAAGAAACGAGGGCGAGTGGAAGCCTTTTAAAGCTCACGCTGATTACTGGGGCTACCACGAGTGCTATTGCTGGTTTAAACAGACAGTAACAATTCCAGAAAGCTTTAAAGGTGAAAAGGTTATTTATAAGCTTAAGCCTTATTATAACGATGGTAACTGGAATCAGGTTAACCCACAGTTCATTGTGTGGATTAATGGTAAAATGACCCAGGGTGTTGACAGTAACCACCAATATATAACAATTACAGAGTGTGCAAAAGGCAACGAAACTCTCGAAATTTACATAAACGCTTACACTGACCCTTGGGAATATAAAGGTCAGGTGCAAATGGGTGCATTTTTACAGACACTCGACACTGATGCTGTAAGAATTTATTATGATATTGCTTCACCACTTGAAGTAACAAATTACTACGATGGCGATTCAACAGTTCGTGTTGATTTAATAAAGCACTTGAACGTTGCTTGTAATATGCTTGATATTGATTCTGGCGACAGAGAGTCATTCAAAAAGACTGCAAAAGCGGCTTCAGCTTACTTAAATGAAAATATTTACGGCAAAACTCACGAAGCAACCTCTTGGTCAATTGGTCACACTCACATTGACGTTGCTTGGCTCTGGAGACTCCGTCAGACAAGAGATAAGGCTGGACGTTCATTCGCTACTGTATTAAAGCTTATGGATGAATACCCGGACTATAAGTTTATGTCTTCTCAAGCACAACTTTACGATTACGTAAAACAAGACTACCCAGAGCTCTTTGAGAGAATCAAAGAAAAGGTTAAAGAGGGCAGATGGGAAGTTGAAGGCAGTATGTGGGTTGAGGCTGATACTAACGTAGCATCAGGTGAAGCTCTTGTTCGTCAGTTCCTTGTTGGTAAAAAATTCTTTAAAGAAGAATTTGGTATTGATAATAAAATTATGTGGCTCCCAGACGTTTTTGGTTATTCAGGTGCTATTCCACAGCTTATTAAAAAATGTGGTATGGAATACTTTATGACAACCAAAATCAGCTGGAATGAATATAACAAATTCCCTTATGACACATTTATGTGGAAAGGTATTGACGGCACAGAGGTTCTTTCTCACTTCTCACCTTGTGAAGATGCTGACCGCGATGAAAGAAAAGACTACCAGACAACTTATAACGCTTACTTAAGACCAGGTTATATCATCGGTGGTAATAAGCGTTATAGCCAGAAAGATTTGGGCAGAGATTACCTTTGCACCTTCGGTTACGGTGACGGCGGTGGCGGACCAACTGTAGATATGTTAGAGCACGGCAAAAGAATGCAAAGAGGTATTGAAGGTTGCCCTAACGTTAAAATTGCTCCATCTCTTGACTTCTTCCGTCATTTAGAAAATCAGGTTAAAGATAATAAATATCTCCCTAAATGGTCTGGCGAGCTTTATCTCGAATTACACCGTGGTACATTAACAAGCCAGGCAAGAAACAAAAAATATAACCGTAAAACAGAATGTCTTTTCCACGACGTTGAAACACTTTCTGCTATTGCTAAAAAAGAGACTGGCTTCAGTTACCCTGCTGAGAGAATTTTAGAAAACTGGAAGCTTATTCTTCTTAACCAGTTCCACGATATTCTTCCTGGTTCTTCTATAAGAGAAGTTTATGAAGACAGTAAAGAACAGTATGAAAGCGTTTTAGCTGAGGGTACTGAAATGACTGCTTCTGCAGAAGCTTCACTCCTTTCAAAAATGAACCTTCAGAATGATAGCTTAGTTGTATTTAACACAACAGGCTTTAACAGAAAAGATGCAGTTGTTGCAGATATTCCGGTAGAAAGCGACTTCATTCTTCTTGATGGTGACAAAGAGGTTGCATACCAGAAAACTTATGATGGTAAAATTGTATTTGTTGCAGAAATTCCTGCAAAGGGCTACAAGTCATTCACAGTAAAATCTGGTACACAGAGTGCTACTGCTATGAAAGCAGACGTGAATTCTGTTGATACAAAATACTTCGCAGTTGAATTCACAAATGGTGATATTACAAAACTCGTTCACAAAGAAAGTGGCAGAGATGTTGCAAGTGGTAAACCGTTCGGTACTGTAAGAGCTTTCCAGGACAGACCATTTAACCACGAGGCATGGGATATCAAATCATATTATGAAGAAAAAGAATTCAATTTAGACTTTATTAGTGCTGAAATCGTTGAACAAGGCGCAGTAAGAGTTGTTTACAAAGTAGATAAGAAAATCAGAAATTCTGTTATCAGCGCATACTATAATGTCTACGCTGATTTAGACAGAATTGATGTTGATTACAAAACTGACTGGAAAGAAACTCACGTTGTATTAAAGGGCGATTACCCAGTTGACGTTAACGCGGTTAAGGCTACGTTTGACATCCAGTTTGGTAACCTTGAACGTTCAACAACAGAAAACACAACATGGGATTTCGCACAGTTCGAAGTTTCAATGCACAAGTGGGTTGACCTTTCAGATAACAGCTTTGGTGTTTCTGTTATCAACGATTGTAAATATGGCTGTACTGTGAAGAATGGTCATATTATGCCGACTCTCTTAAGATGTCAGACCCGTCCTAACGATGTTCAGGATAGAGAATATCACGAGTTCACATTCTCAATTTATCCTCATACTAACCACGTTTCTTCTTCTGAGGTTGTTAAAGAAGCATTTAACGTAAACTACCCAGCATACGCAGTATTTGCTAAGGCAAACAACGGTGAATTACCATCTGTTTACTCATTTGTAAGTGGAAATAAAGAAAATATTGTTATTGAAACTGTAAAAGAGGCTGAAGATGGTAATGGTATTATTGTCAGAGCTTATGAAACCTGGAACAGTAAAACAGACGTTGAGTTTACTTTCTGTGATGAAATTAAGAGTGTTACTGAGTGTAATCTTATTGAAGATGGTGCAGAGAAAGTTGAGTTTAATGGTAAGACATTAAAAACTCAGTTTAAGCCATTTGAAATTAAAACATTCAGAGTTAATTTTTAAAGGATTTATATAATGGGACACAGTTTTTTTGCAATGCTTTCCCGTATGAAATACATTGACCGTTGGGCTTTGATGAGAAATACTGAAAGCGAAAATTTAGACAGTCATTCAAAAGAGGTTGCAGTTATTGCTCACGCTCTTGCTGTTATCGGTAACGTAAGATTTAATAAAAACTACAATGCCGACAGAGCTGCAGTTTTAGGACTCTACCACGATGCACAAGAGATTATAACAGGTGATTTACCAACACCTGTGAAATATCATAATGAAAAAATTCTTGATGCATACAAAGAAATAGAAGCTTCTGCAACAGAAAGACTTGTTTCTATGCTCCCTGACGATTTGAAAAATGAATTTATGAGCGCTTTAACGGGTGATAGCGACAAAGACTTGTTGCCACTCGTTAAGGCTGCCGATAAATTAAGTGCATTAATAAAATGTATTGAAGAACGAAAAGCAGGGAATATGGAGTTCAAAGAAGCAGAACGCTCTACAAGAGAACGTATTGCAGAATTGAATTTAGAAGAAGCAAATGTCTTTTTAAATGAATTTATACCAGCATTTGAATTGACTTTAGACCAACTATAAAAAACGCCACCATCGGTGGCGTTTTTTATAGTTGTTAGTTATTAGATGTTGGGTTTTAGGTGAAAATGGTTGACAAATGTTGCTATATAATAGTATAATAGAAACGTTAAATTTATAACAAAATTAAACCGCTCTGGAGGGATTGGGTATGGCTAAAAAAACCGTATTTTTAACAGGCTCATCAGGTACAATGGGCTGGGCAGGCTTTAAAGAGCTTTATGCTAAAAAAGACCAGTATGACATCGTTGTTCTTAACAGAGGTAGTCAGAAAAACAAGGATAAATTCAAACCTTATGAAAATGACCCATCTGTTAAACTTGTTTGGGGTGACCTTACAAATTACGAAGATGTTTTAAAATGTGTTACAGGTGCTGACTATGTTCTTCACGTTGGTGGTATGGTTTCTCCTGCTGCTGACTATTACCCTGTAAAAACTCAGAAAACAAACGTTACTGCAGCACAGAATATTGTTAATGCTGTTAAAGCACAACCTAACAAAGATGATATTAAGGTTGTTTACATAGGTACTGTTGCTGAAACTGGTGACAGAAATGCTCCTATTCATTGGGGCAGAACTGGTGACCCTCTTAAAGTCAGTGTTTATGACCACTATGCTATCAGTAAAATCAAGGCTGAGGCTGTTTTTGCTGAATCAGGTCTCAAACATTGGGTATCTCTCCGTCAATCAGGTATTCTTTACCCTGCAATTCTTAAAAATCTTGAACCTATTATGTATCACGTGCCAATTAATGGTATGCTCGAGTGGGCTACTGTTGAAGACTCAGGCAGACTTCTTGCTAACATTTGTGGCGATGATATTCCAGAAGAATTCTGGAGACGTTTTTATAACATTGGTTCAGGCGAAGAATACAGAATTACTAACTATGAATTTGAAGACCTTCTTCTTGGTACATTAGGTCTTGGTTCACCTAAAAAGCTCTTTGACCCACATTGGTTTACAACTCGTAACTTCCACGGTCAATGGTACTACGATGGTGACGAGCTTGAAAAATATTGCCACTTCCGTGCAAATATTCCTGTTAAAGAATATTTCAAGAGTATGATGGATAAGGTTGAAGGCTACTATAAATTAGCTTTCCTTGCAAAACCATTTGCACCAATTCTCAAAAAGCTCTGGATGAAAAAGATTGCTGAAACTCCTGAGTATGGTACACTCTGGTGGGCAGCAAACAAAGTTGACGTAAGAATGAAAGCTTACTACGGCAGTATGGAAGAATATGAAAAACTCCCAAGAAGCTGGGATGATTTTGAAATTGTAATCCCTTCAAAGAAAACTACAGCAGATGATGTTAAGGTGCTTGACCACGGTTATGACGAAACAAAACCATTTGATTCTCTCACTCTTGAAGATTTACAAAAGGCTGCTGAGTTCCGTGGCGGTAAATGCCTTGCAACAGAAATCGTTGATATGTATACACCAGTTAAATGGGTAAGTGCAAGAGGTAATGAGTTTGAAATGTCACCAAACCTTGTTCTTAAAGGTGGTCACTGGTGCCCTGCAGAACTTCCTTGGCCTTGGAAATATGACGAAGAAGCAAGAATTAACCCATTCTTTGCACAGGTTTGGGACCGTGAAGGTGAAGATAACGTTTACGGACCTGAAATCTTTGACAACTTTAAGGAGAAGGTAACAGAATGAAAATATTTATGATTGGTGGCACAGGTCTTTTAGGCTGTGAGGCTGCAAGAATTTTTATTGAACGTGGTCACGAAGTAACATCTGTTGCTCTCCCTCCACTTCCAGAAGGTGCACCTATTCCACAAGAAATGAAACTCGAAATGTGCAATATCTACGAAAAGTCAGATGACGAAATCCGTGAACTTTTAAAAGGTCACGACTGCTTCGTTTTCGCTGCTGGTATTGACGAAAGAGTTGAATTCCCTGCACCTGTTTACGATGCATATTACAAATACAACATTGAACCACTCAAAAGAATTCTTCCACTCTGTAAAGAGGTTGGAATGAAGAGTGCAGTTGTTTTAGGCTCTTACTTTGCTTTCCTTGCAAAAGAAAGACCAGATATGGAATTAACTAAGAAGCATCCATATATCAGAAGCAGAATTGACCAGGAGGAAGTTGCTTTCTCATTTGTAGATGATAACTTCTCAGTTTCAGTTTTAGAGCTTCCTTACATCTTCGGTACACAACCAGGTAGAAAACCAGTTTGGGTTATTCTTATTGAACAAATCAAGAGAATGGATAAGCTCCCATTCACAATGTACCCAGGTGGCGGTACTGCAATGCTTACAGTTCGTCAGGTTGGTGAAGTTATTGTTGGTGCTGCTGAAAAAGCAAAGGGTGCTCAGGCTATTCCGATTTCAATGTATAACCTTACCTGGAAAGAATTCTTAAAAATCGTTTATGCTGCTCGTGGTATGGGTGAAAACAGAAAGATTATTTCTGTTGCACCTTGGATGATGAGAATGGGTCTTGGCGGTGTTAAGAAAGAATATGCCGCAAAGGGCATTGAAAGTGGTATTGATGTTGACGGACTTGCAGATATTATGGACGTTAACCTCTTTATTCCAGATAGCTACTCACGTGAGCTTGGTGCTACTGATGATGACATCAAAGCAGCAATCTTTGATTCAATCAAGGTTTCGCAAGCTGTTTACGATGGCAAAGCAAAGCTCCTTGGTATGAAAGGGGAATAAATATAATTCGGAATGCGTAATTCGTAATTCGGAATTATCGGAAGGCTTCGCCTTGATTATAATTTAATATGAATAAAAAAACTACATTCTTTCAATTAAAGATAAATGAAAGAATGTAGTTGTTTTTATAATATTATAATAGTGTCGCAATTATAATCTGACCCGAAACTCAGCACTCAGTACTTAAGGGCGAATTAATTTACTCTTCATCAACTGGCTTGAAGTCAACTTCGGTAGCATCGTTTTCGGTGACGGGTGCTTCATTTGGCATAGTGTCAACGTTACCTACGGGCTCGTTTGGTTGCTGCCAGAATGGAGTTTGTTGTGTTTCTTGTGGTTGTTGGAATGGTGTTTGTTGGTAAGAAAATTGATTGTTCTGTGGTTGTTGGTATTGGTTCTGGAAGCCTTGTTGCCACCCCATACCGTTATTCATATTAAAACCATATTGAACAGGTGCTTCATAATCAGGTAAATCCATTGGAGTAATAATACCTTTGCTGATACCATCGCCTCTTACGTAGCAGTAAAATTCATTGAAGGTTGCATACATATAAGGGTTTACATATACAATATTTAATATACCACAGGTGAAAAGACCGCCTAAAAGCTCCCAGCCGATAAATGAAAGCCCAAGAACGAAAGCATCCATTTTGTGACCATTCATAAGCTGTTTACTCATATTAAAAGCAGTTTTTTTATCAATATCTGGTCTTACTGCTAATATATAATCTACAAGGAAATACTCGTAACTTTTAATGATACCAGGAATGATGAAAAGCAAAGTCCAAAGAGCAATTTTTAAGTTTTTAAAGAAGAATATTTTCACGATATTCCAATAATTGCCATCTTTAAAATTGCCTGTGACTTCACCGATTCCTGTGTGAACATCTTTCCTCAGCTTAAGGAAAAAACGGTTACCACCAACAGTGAAAATTGGTGCTAAAAAGATTCCTGCCAAAGAAAAGAGTAGTGTGATTCCAATAAATCCTGTAATAAAACCTATAAGAAACTCCTCAGGAATATCAGAAAAAGCTTCTTCAAATGAATCAGAAGAGTATTCATAGTAGTAATCACTTTCGCCAGAAGTACCCGAGCCGAAATTAAAAGAAAATGAGCCACCTGCAAAAAGACTCATTATGAGTGCTACTACTATTGAGTCGCCATGTTTTTTCTTGAAGCTTATTCGTGCATTTTGTTTTAATAATGCTCTATCCATAATAAATTCCCCTTTAAATTTTATTTTACTTTAATTTTATAAACCATTACACCGTGTGGTGCAACACTTGCTGAGATTGAACCACTTACACTTGTTTCTTCATTTGTCCAGAGGTCTTTTGCTACGTATTCATCAACGATTGGTAAGTTAACATAAATATCGTTGTGAAGTTTATTAAAAGTAATACTCATCTCCCTCTGAGTGTTACCCTTATTGAAGAAGCAAAGTGCAATTTCGCCGTTTTCAAGTGGTTTTACAAGTATGTCTGAAATACCATCTGTGAAAATTCTTTTTGCTTGTTTACCTAATTTATCCTGGTCTATTGCAATAAGATTTTTGTTTGTTAAAATCTCTAACACTTTATTATCGGTATCAACTGTGCCATCTTCTTTTAAGAACTTTCTTACGTCGTTACCTAAAATGAGTGGAGCAGCCATCATACACCATAATGTGAAGTGTGATTTATTCTCTTCCATTGTGAGTGAGCCAACGCCAACCTCGAGCATATCAGGGTCATTCCATCCACCAGGAACTGCATTTTTATAAAGTCTTACGTTTAATTCGTAGCAATATAAAAGAGAAGGGTAGTTAGGCTTAATATCCATTGTGGTACGCCATAAGTTACCAGCTTTTGCGCCCCATTTCCAAGGCTGATTCATACCCCATTCACAAATTGAATAGCAAATTGGTTTCTCTTCTACGTTGTTTTTCTCTGCATATTCTTTAGTTGCTCTTTTTAATTCCTGACCCATATTTGTATACTGCCTTGCAGCAGAGTCCATTCTTGAACCAACAGGGTTGTTAAGCTTAATTGTATTTAAGCCCTTGTTTAATTTAATTTTCACCTGAAGTCTGCCATCTGGTGTAAAGCCTTTTGAAGATGGGAAGTAGCAGTCATATTCTTCGGTGTCATTAACTGTGCAAACTAAGAATTTCTTCTGTAAACCACCTTTTTTGAATACGATTGTTAAAATATATTCATCTGCTTCAGGTACGTCTATTGTATCAAAAACAAGAGAACCATTATTAGCGCAAAGAGCACCAACAACAAATCCGCTTTTGAATTTATCATCCTTGAATACTTTAGCACCACCTAAAAGTGTGCCATGCTCTGCTTCTAATTCTATAAAATCTTTACCAGCTTTATCACCAATATAAATTTTGTCAATACTTGGTGCAACAGATGGAATTACTTCATTGTGGCAGAAGTCATATTTGAAATATTCAACGCCCCATTCTGCGAGTGTGTCAGCATCTTCTTTTTCGTGATAAAGACTCGCAGGTAAATCTTCGCAGGTGAGAGTACCATTTGATGTGTAAAGACCTACTTTGAAGCCGTCTTTGTTAAGGTCATCAATAAGTGGCTTAATTCCTCTTGGGAAGCGTGTTAAATCGCCTTGTAATTTGCCGTCAGCAGTACGAAGAGAGCTTTGCCAACAGTCATCAAGATTTATATATTGATAACCAGCGTCTAAAAGACCTGTTTTCTTCATAGCGTCAGCGATTTCTTTAATTAAACTTTCGTCAATAGTGTGACGGAATGTGTTCCAGCTACTCCAACCCATAGGTGGTGTAAGAGCAACGCCATTGTTATAAAGCTCTTTTTCAAGTGGTTGTACCTTAGTTGCAGAAATAACCTTGTTTACTGCACACTTAGGGCAGAAATCCTGTTTTAAGAGTTTTTTACTTACTGCATAACCTAAAGCAGCAGTACCTGCTAAAGCCACCATTTTTTTAATACTCATATTTTTCACCCCATAAAATGTTTTATTAAAGCACCAATACCAATCGCACCGCCGATTACGAGACCGGCACCAATAACCTTGTTGGTATTAATAAGAGTTCTGTCATTAAAGTTTCTCTGTATGAAATCCAAGCTTTCGCTTTTTAAGCCTAAATCTTTAAAGTGATATATTCTTGTGTTGATTTTATCTGGCTCTGCTTCGTCAACTGTAATCATTCTTATTGTAGCTTTACAGCCATCTGTATATGCGTGGAAGCCTGATGTTTTGTTCTGACCTAAAATAATATCATCGACAACACCAGTGAAATCGTTAAGATGGTCGTGACCAAAGAAAGCGGCTTTAACATCGCCAACCTTTTTCCAACTAGCGAACTGACCTTTGTCAATAGCAGGGGAGCAAGGACCTTCACCGAGATATCCTTCAACACCATCTTTTTTAACAAATCTTTTGTTTTCTAATGGACCAATAAAGCCAGGTACAGACCAGAAAAATTCATAAGGCTTTGCTTCTCTCATAAGGTCATATTCCTGAATAACCGGCATATGCTGGAAAAGAATTGCAGGAATAGTTTTACCATTGTGGCTATCTTTTATTTCCTGTGCTTTCTTTTCATACCATTCAATCTGGTCCTCGTGCACCCAATCGTATTTAGAGATTGTCTGGTCTTCAGCTAAATTGTTTGAGTCAATAAACCAGAGGTTTAAAATATCTTCTTCACCCTTTGAATCCTTAACTAAAAGATTACAGTTAAAGTCACCAGGGGCACTCTCGTCATTTTCGCCTATGAATGCATCTATTTGTTCATAAGCTTTAACAATTTCTGTTTCTTTTCTTGCATCGTGCTCGTGGTTACCTAAAACGTAACACATAGGAATATTTGCATCTAAAATAGGTTTTAAAATTCTTTCTAAAGCTTCCTTGTGAAGAAGTGTATAATCTTCACATTCCTGATATTCGCTACAAGTATCACCTAAAAGAACCACTAAATCTGGCTGGAATGCCTTAACGCCCATCTCAAAGAGCTTGTGAGCATCTCTTTGCTTTAATTCGTCTTCTTTGTTGTCGATTATAAGTCTTTCGTGAATGTCACCCAAGACCATTATTTTAAATTTACCGTTTTTAAATTTAAGTTGCTTATCCATAAAATGCACCTGTTTCATATAAAGCCTTCCCAAATAAAATGGGAAGGCTTGGGATTTTAATTATTTTTTGCTGATTTCTGCAATTTCGCTTAAGATATCTGCACCGAGGTCAACCTCTTCAAATTCAATGTCACCGAATGTCAAGTCTTCAACTTTAATTTCTTCTACTGGCTCAGATTTCTTTGCAGTTGTTTTCTTTGTGGTTGATTTAGTAGCAGTGTCTTTTTTTGCTTTTGTAGATTTTGTTGCTTTTTCTTCTGATGCTTTTGTTGATTTCTTTGCAGCAGGTTCTTTTGCAACCTTTTCTTTTACAGTTCTTTTTGTGCCAACTGTTTTTGTTGCTTGCTTCAAAATATCTTCTTTAGAAGCAGGGGTTAAAGCTTCATCATCAATAAAAGATATTTCAGGAATATCAGTTGAAATTTCGTAAGCAGCAGGTTCATCGAATTTGATTTCTGTAACTTCTTCAACTTCAACAGGTGTTTCAAATGAAACTGAATCACCAAAATCAAGGTCTGGGATTTCAATATCTGCAATTTCATAAACAGGTTCTTCTACTGTTTCAAATGCTGGTGCAGAGAAATCGAGAGCAGGAGTTTCGTCAACAATTTCAAATGATGGCTCAGAGAAATCAGTAGCAGTGTCAACAACTTCGAATTCAGGAGCTTTGAAATAATCAACAGGAGTTGTATCAATAACTTCAAACTCAGGTTTACTGAATTCTGCAACAGTTTCTGTTGTTTCTTCTGCAACGAGAATATCAACGATTTCTTCAACAGCAGGAATTTCAACTTCTGGTTTTACTGGTTCTGGAATTTCTATTTTTTCAAACTGTGGAGCTTCGAACTCTACTGGTTCTTCTGCGATTTCTTCAACTGGTGCTGAAGCGTGAGTTGTAATATCAGGCATTGTGTCATCAGTAAGACCAGGTAAAGTAACTGCATCTGTAGGAATGATTTTTTCTTCTTCAACAGGTGCTGGTTTTTCACCCAATTTAGGAAGCTTTATTGCTTTCTTTTCTGCTTTTTCTTTAACAGTTTTTTCTTTAACAGTTTTGTTAGCTTTTTCAGCTTTTGCAGCAGCTTTCTTTTCAGCTTTAGCAGCTTTTTTAGCTTGTTTCTTTGATTTTTTAGAATTCTTTTCTTTTTCTTGTTTTTCTGCTTCTTGTGCCGTAAGAATTTCTTCTTCAGTAAGTGTTGCATTGTAAGCAACAGCAAGAGTATTGAATAATTTGATTTTTTCAACTGAACCGATAACTGGTAAGAAGAAAAGAATTGTTCTTAAAAGAAGAATATAAGAACCACCGTGTTTTAATGAAATGCCATATTGTGGTGCAATTCTGTACATTCTTTCTGATTGTGCATAGTTCCAGATAAATGAATAAATACCAAAACTGAATATATCGAGAATGAAAACGAGTATGTAGTTGGCGCTTTCATTGTCGTCATCTTCGCACATCTTGTTGAGGTCTTCTGTCCAGTCAGACCAGAAGAAAAGACCATAAATGCCAAGAGTCACGATTTGTAAAAGAACGTATTTTGCTATTTTTCTTTGCTTAATCATAGGTTGAACCCCCATAAGTGATTTTGGATATTAATTATATATTATATACCACATAAAATAATACTATAATACACAAAAAAAGTCAATAGTTATAATGCTTTTTTGACATTACAACTATTGACGTGAAATTTATTTAACTCTTATTTAGAGAAGAGTGAGAGCTCTTCCTTTTCCTGAGCTTCTTTGTGTTCTTTAAGACGCTTCTGGATTTTGTCAACTGGGTTAAGAAGAACACTTACTGAACGGTCGTGGTTTAATGTGTCAATAATAAGTGAGCAATATTTACTCATATCAACCTCAAAGTACCATTTTCTTTCTAATAATTCAGGCATTCTGTAAACTAAGTTTGTTGTGAATACGCCGTCAATAAGACCTTTTTCATAAGCTTCGTCGAAGTTTTCGAGTCCGTTACAGAAAAGACCAAAGCAAGTAGAAACAAAGATTCTGTTTGCTTTTAATTCTTTTAATTTTGTAGCAACCTCAATCATAGAGTCGCCAGAAGAAATCATATCGTCAATGATAAGGCAATCTTTACCCTCAACGTTATCACCTAAGAATTCGTGTGCTAAAATTGGGTTTCTGCCGTCAACAATTCTTGAGTAGTCACGGCGTTTGTAGAACATACCAAGGTCAACGCCTAAAACTGTTGAGTAATAAATACATCTGCCCATACCACCCTCGTCAGGTGAGATAACCATAAGATTTTCAGGGTCGATTTTAATATCTTTAAAGTTCTTTGTTAATGCTTTAATCATCTGATATGTAGGAGCAACATCTTCAAAGCCTTTAAGAGGAATAGCATTCTGAACTCTTGGGTCGTGAGCATCAAATGTAATGATATTTTCAACGTTCATATTAAGGCAAAGCTCTTGTAATGCAAGTGCACAGTCGAGTGACTCACGGCTTGAACGCTTGTGTTGTCTGCCTTCATAGAGCATTGGCATAATAACGTTGACTCTTCTTGCTTTACCTTCAACAGCAGCAATAGCTCTTTTAAGATTTGCAAAATGGTCGTCTGGTGAGTATGGAACTTCCTGACCATACATTTTGTATTTAACACCGTGGTTGAAGCAATCTACGATAATATAAATATCGTAACCTCTTACTGTTTCCTGAATAACACATTTACCTTCACCTGAACCAAAACGGTTAAATGCAGTTTTGATAATATAGCTGTCTCTCTGGTAACCGTAGAAAGCAATAGTGCTTTTGTGTTCACTATCTCTTTCTTCACGCCAAGTGGCAATATAGCTGTCAATTTTCTGTGCTAATTCTTCGCAACCAGGGAGAGCGATAATCCCTAAAGGACCAACAGGAATTGTATTAAGTACACCGAATGCTTCTGACACGACAATAACCTCCAAAGTTTTTTCACTTCAGTGAAAACATTTTCTTTTCCGTAGTGATTTTCACTAATAAGTGAGTGAATAATCGCTATATATTATTCTACCTATAAATTGAAATCTTTTCAAGTATGTTTTCAAAATTTGTTAATTAGAATTTATCCAACATTATACGACAGATTTTGTAAGAAGTGACAAAAAACGCTAAAAAGAAAAGACTGTTAAAAAACAGTCTTTAAATTATTATATAGAAAAATCTTCCTTTTTGTAATCTGACAAAACTTTTACTACTTTTGGTTCTCTTTTAAGAGGGTCATATTTGAATTTTTTACACTTTGAAAATGACTGCATAACAGCACCCTGCTTTTTGCAAAGTACAGTTTCTTTATTGGCAGTAGTAGTGCCGTGCTCACAATATGCACAT
The DNA here is from genome assembly GCA_045587825.1 of Acutalibacteraceae bacterium. GTDB lineage: Bacteria > Bacillota > Clostridia > Oscillospirales > Acutalibacteraceae > DTU089. The sequence goes on along the minus strand of JAZNCY010000068.1, from coordinate 2,930 downwards.
TGTGGGTCTATATCTTTTCTGAAAATGCTTTTCATTCAATACACCTCTTAATTAAATAACTAATACATTTTAACACACTTTTTTACGGTTATCAACCTGTAAAATGAAAATTAAGCACATAATAAGAAGAATTACTGAGGAGCTTACAGTGTATGAAAGGTTAACGGGTTGGTTATTTACGTGGAAAACTATGCTTGTATTTACAGCTTCAGGAAAAAGCTTTAAAAGATTAAAAGTAAAAAATGCAGAAAGTGAAGCATTAAGAATTCTCGAAACAAAAAAGTGCTTCATTTTTACGTTACACGCTTTTAAGTATGGTGAAACCTGACAAATAACAGAAAAGCTACCAAATCCAAGAATTGCAGATATCAAAGGCAAGGAGACTGTGCCTGAGCATATCTTGCAGCCATTAGAAACCTCCATAATTGCATTAAGAAAAAGTGATGTTTTTTCACCAAAGTTAAAAGTGAATATAATTTCTGAAAGGCAGGAAAATGTGAGCACCCACGCTGAAATATTTATAATTGCATTAGCGCCCGATGCAACAGAATTTATAAACACATTTTCAGTTTTTTCGGGAGTGACTATATTGTTCGTTTCTATCTCTTTTTTATCACTCAGAAATCTGCATAAAAAACCAATGGTGAGTGAGGTGAGAATGGTCGAAATATAAAGAATTACACCCGCAAGTGTATTTCCGAGCATATTTGTACCAACAGCAGTCAGTGCAAAAGCAGGGCCGGAATTAACAGTAAAAAGCATAAGCCTCTCAGCTTCATTTTTAGTGATACGATTTGCTTTATATAAATCGGCGGTTACTTTAGCGCCAATAGGGTAGCCACCTGTAAGTCCCATAAGAATTGGTATAAAACCATTTTTGTTTATCTTGAAAATATGAGTTGTTAATGGCCTGAAAATCCCCGAAAGCATAAAAAAGGATTTTGATGAAGCAATAAAGCTTGATAAAACGAGAAACGGAAAAAGAGATGGAATGATTATAGTTAGTAAAAGTGAAATTCCATTTTTTATACCGTTAGTCGCAGCTTCGGGGTGAATCATAATAAATATAAGAAGAGCTATAACACATAAAATTTTAGGTAAGTCCTTAATAAGTGTTTTGTAATACGTTTTCATTTAATCACCACTCACTCTAATATTTTATGAGATTAAAGCATAAAAATATAACAAAAACATCTGGAGTGTATTTATGAAATTGAAAAATCTTAAAGATGATAGCGTAAACGGAAATATTGAGCTTTTCGGCAATAAGCAGGTAATAATTGATGGTGCAAAAGGCGTAATAGATTACTCAGAAGATTTTTTGAAGATTGATTTAGGTAGTATTTGCCTTAAAATTTCAGGGCACAAGCTGGTAATCGAATCGTTTATATATGAGCAGATAGATGTAAAAGGTGAAATAGTAACACTGGAATTTATGAATTGATGGTGATTTTGTGATAATAAAGCTTTTAAGACTTCTTTTAGGTTATGTTGAGTTTCAGGCAACGGGTGGGTTTCCTGAGAGGTTTTTGAACCTTTGTAATATCAATGGAATTACTTTATGGAATGTGCAGAATGATGGTGTAAAGGTGAAAGCCTGTACACCTATAAAGGCTTATAAAAACATAAGAAAACCAGCGCACAAATCCGGAATGAAAGTAACGATTACAAGAAAAAGAGGATTGCCGTTTTTTGTGAAGTATAACAAAGCAAGAGTGGGTGTGATTATTGGTGCTTTTGTTTCGGTTGTGTTTTTGTTTTTGTCATCCTGTGTTCTGTGGGATGTTGAAGTCACAGGAAACACAAAAATGAAGAGTGAAGAACTTTTAGAGTCACTTTCGGGGTATAATGTAAAAGTTGGTTCAGTAAAATCAAAAATAGATACAAAAAGCGTAGAAAGTCAGCTTCTTAAAGACTATCCTGAGCTTTCGTGGGCATCCATTAATATTTTTGGTATGAAGGCTGTGCTTGAGGTTAAAGAGAATAAAGATATGCCTGAAATAATTGATGATAATATTCCAATGAATATAGTGGCGAAAAAAGATGGGAGAATTATATCAGTTAATGGTTACAGTGGAACAAATGTGGTTAAAGAAAACGATGTTGTATTAAGTGGAGATTTGCTGATTTCAGGTATTAAAATTAATCAGGATGGCAGTGAAAGAATGGTAAGGGCAAAGGGTAAGGTTTTTGCTGAAACAACTACAAATTTAAGTAGCGAAGAGAGTAGATTTCAAGAAGTTCAAGTGATAAGTGAAGCTAATATCAGGCACAAAATATACATTTTAGGTGCAGAGATACCCGCTTGGTTGAAATGTAAAGGTGAACAGCTTTATAGTGGTGAAAAACTCTTGAAGGGTGACTCTACAATGCTACCTTTAGGCGTTACGTGGGATGTAGCTTATGTGTTTAGTAACCAGAGCATTGAACTGACAGAAGAACAGACTGAATTGCTTTCACTTTCAGAAGTGGTTAAGAAAAAACGAAATGAGTTTTCAGATGAATGTGAAATTTTGAAATCAGAATATGAGAAAAAAGTAACAGAAAAGGGTATAGTAATAGAGAACAAAGTAGTGGCAAAAGAAAACATCGCATTGGAAAAAGAACTTTTTGTTGAGTAACGCTTAAAAACCTTTGAAATTTAATATCTTTTCACAAAAAATTTTGAAAATTTTAGTAGACATTTACAAAAAATATGCTATAATGAATTTGTGTAACTATATAATAAGTATGGAGTTAAAAATGTTCGAACAAATAATAAACGTAGACAGAATGGAGCAGGCTGTAAGCCTTTTTGGCAGCTTTGATGAGAACGTAGTGCTCATAGAGAAGACCTTTGGCGTCAAAATTCACAGTCGCGGCTCAGATAAAGTCGGATCGTAGCCATGTCGTTCTGTGTGCCAAGAAGGTGGGAGCTCCAATTGTCTTCC
>JAZNCY010000067.1:0-13919 GCA_045587825.1 Acutalibacteraceae bacterium | reverse complement strand
CACAATATTCATATTGCAAAGAAGTACTATATATTTTGTTAAAATCGAAATAATTCATGCCAAATTCAGAACTTTCATTCATAAAGAGTTCGATTTTTTCTGCATTTGAAAAATTTTCTGGAATTTCCAAGGGAGACGCCTCTGATATTCTTAGGTTGGAAATTTTTATATCTTTAGCGTTTTTAGTTAATGGTAAAAAACCCAAAAAAACACTTATCAATAAAAGCACAAAAACAAGTAATATATATTTTTTGGTTTTTTTCATTTACGTAGCAGAGCTCCTTATTTTGAGACTAAGACAGGGGGACGATTCTACGTCTTACGCCGTCCAATGCCCTTTTCTTGATTTCAATATATCAAATTCCCTGTAACAATTCAAGCAATTTTATAATCTTCAACACTAACAAGCAAAAGTGTTGAATAAATCTATAATGCTTGAGAATATACAAGTTCTTGATTTTTTTCTATTTATATACTAAAATGGAAATGGTTTACATTATACAAACGTATATAAACAGGAGTGGGTTAAATGAATAAGGCTGAATTAGTTTTTAAAGCGATTGATGTTTTAGGTCACGCACCACAAAATGCAAAAAGCTTTGATGGTATTACTTGCATTAAAGATATTGCTTATGGTGAAGCGGATTTACAAAAGGGTGACCTTTATTTTAAAAATGAATTGAATAAATCGGGTGAAAAAAAGCCGATTGTTTTATACATCCACGGTGGTGGATTTATTAAAGGCGATAAAAATCATCGTGTTACGGTAAGCGAATATTATGCAAATGAAGATTGCTTCGTTTTCAGCATAAATTATCGTTTGCCACCAGATGTGGATATTTTCGGGCAGATAAGCGACTGTGTTTCAGCATTGAATTACATTGAAACACTTGCAGAAAACTACAATATCGATTTAGATAACATTTTTATTACAGGTGATTCTTCTGGCTCTTGTCAGACTACGTTTTTAGCTGCAATAAAATATGATGATGGCTTAAGAGTGAAGCTCGGTTGCCCAGAGGTTAAAGTTGATATTAAAGGCTTAATGCTTATGTCAGGTATTTATGACGTTGAAGCATTAGTAAAACATATAAAGCTCTTTGGTGTTATTCCGCAGACAGCAGGAATGATTTTAAATTTTAAATTAAAAAGCGATTTGTCAAACTTATCAGAATACGAATTTTATGATTGTATGTCACCGAGTAAGTTTGTTAACAGTAAATGGTGCCCTGTGTTTATAAGCTGGGCAGAGGATGATATTTTCTGCAAAGGTCAAGGTGAGGCTATGACTGAGGCATTAAAGAGAAATATTGAAAATGTCAGTACATATAGTGTAAAAGGGTTACTTAATAACCACTGTTATCATCTCTTCTTGAAATCAAATAAATATGCAGAAGAATGTATGCAGAAGTCTGTTGATTTTATTAAAAAAATGGTAGCTGAAACACCGGTCGAAAAATAATTTATATAATTCCTATTTGTTTACAGTAAATTTATTGACTTTATTGTAAAATATTGTTAAAATAATTATAGATAAATTTTTGTTTAATTTAAACAGTTTATCTTCGTAAAGGAGGATATTTATGGGTATAAATGAAATTGCAGCAGTAGCAGTAAGAAAGATTGGTATTGCTGCTGGTAAAAAAATGAGAAGAAAAGGCATTAAGGCAGACCCACTTCCAAAGACAGAACCTACAATTATTAAAGGCGACTCTTTTGTTTCAGGTTATGCAGTTAAAGAAGTAATGCCAAAAAGCATAACAGAGAAAAAATACTGGATTGCAGGTCACGGTATGGGTCATACTATTGACCGAATTCACGACCCTATTACTGCAAGTGCTATGTGGCTTGGCAGTGGCGATAGTGGTATTATTCATATTTGTGCAGATATTATTGGTCTTACAAACTTTGAAGTTAATATTGTAAGAGATTCTTTAAAAGAATTCTGTGAAAAAACAAATTGTAAGAGTGTTAATATTTCTTGCTCACATACTCACGCTGGTTTTGATACAGTTGGCTATTGGGGTCAGCTTATGAAACTCCAGACAGGTAAAGACCAGGAATATATGGATTTACTCTTAAAATCACTTAAAGAAGTTGCAATTGAAGCTTATGAAAACAGAAAGCCTGGTAAGCTTTACGTTGGTTCTGTTTCTGTTCCAGAAGCTCAGCTTGATAAACGTGAGCCTAAAATTCTTCACGATACATTAACAAGAATTAAGTTCGTTCCTGATGATGGTTCAATAGAAACCTGGCTTATTAACTTTGGTGCTCATCCTAATACATTAGGTGGTAGCAACCACGATTGTAGTGCTGACTATCCATATTGGCTCAGAAAAACTATAAATGATGCTAAAGAAACTAATGTTATGTTCTCTGCAGGTGCTATCGGCGGTGTTGACCCAGGTGACTTCTGTGAAGATAAGCCAAAAAGAACTCGCATTCAGGGTGAAACACTTGCAAAGGCTGCGCTTGAGATTTCTAATGACAGAGAATTGAAGCCTGAAATTACAGTTTTATGTCAGAAATATTATGCTCCTGTTGATAACGGTCTTCTTGCATTAATGGTAACTATTGGCGCTTGTAGTGCTCAGAGATATCCTTGTGACAGAGGTGACCTTGGTATTGCACTCCAGACAGAAATTACATATATTAAAATCGATGATTTACAGATTTTACTTCTTCCTGGTGAACCATTCACAGAGGTTGTTTATGGTGGTGCTGTAGAAGCAGATGAGTCTTCAACAGGTAAGGGTACTGATATTAACCCACCTGCATTAGTTGATGTAGTAGGCGATAAAGACCTTGTTGTATTCTGTGTTACTAACGATATGACAGGCTACTGTGTTGTTCCTAATGACTACATTCTTCATGAAACTCAGCCATATATCGAACAGGGTACAGACGTTAAGGGTAGAAGACACTATCACGAAACCAACTCTCTTGGCTACTTAACAAATCAGGTTATTGTTGAAGTAGTAGAAGATATTATGAGTCGTGTTAAATAATTGAATTACACTTAATTTAAGAAAGGGAGTTTTATACTCCCTTTTAATTTTAGGAGAACTTTTATGAAAAAAGAAACTCAGATGAAAATAGTTGAAGGTGCAATTAATGGCGTTGTCAACGCTCTTTTTGGTAAACTCAATGATGGTCCTAATTTCGATTTACTTGAAAACTACAAAACAGAAAATTTCTTTAAGGGTACAGAAGGATTTTTAAAAGCACCTTTGGAAAATGCCAAGTGGCAGTTAGGTTATGCAAACGTTGATTTAACACCGAAGGATTATAAAGAAAAGAATTATTATATGGGTGGTTATATTTCACCTGATAATAAATTTAAAAACCTTATTGAAAATGTAGTAGATAAAATGCAAGGCAGAGCAATTGCTATTTCAGATAATTCTGGACGTGGCATTTCACTCTTTTGCACAGTTGATTGCATTGGTATTACAAATGGTGACATTCGTGAAATAAGAGCAATTTTCACAGAAGAATTCAAAAAGAGATACCCTGACAAAGCATTGGCATCTGTAAATGTTTGCTCAACTCACACTCATAGCTGTGTAGATACAGAGGGACTCTGGACTGATTTTCCTGGTAAAATTTTAAGAAACAGAAAAAAGAATCTTAAAAAGAACTTTGATTTAGAACAGGGTACTGATAAAGAATATATGAATTTCCTTCGTAAAGCGATATCTGACACATTTTTTACTGCTATTGAAAATATGTGCGATGGTGAACTTTATTTTGCACAAAAAAATATAGGTGAAGATTATTTCAGAAATACAAACAGACCATCTGCAACAGGTCTTGTTACAGACGTTACAAGATTCAGATTTGTGCCAGATGATAAAACAAGAAAAGAAACGTTAATAGTTAACTTCCCAGCTCACCCTGATGTTGCGGGACTTCCTACATCTGATGGTAACGGCACGGGCAGAGAGCTTTCTGGTGACTATGTTTATTATATGGGTGAAACCATAAATAAAGCTGGATTTAACTTTATGTTCTTCAATGGTGCTATTTGTGCAATTTATTCTGACAGAGGTAAGGCACTTGATGGTCATACTTTCGCTCATCGTTACGAGCAGTCAATCCGTTATGGTGTTGAGGTTGGTAAAATTACTTTAGCACTTACAAAATCTCTTGAAGAAATTAAGAATGACTCTCTTCTTTATGATGAAGAAGAAATCAAAAAAGATAAAGAAAAATCAAAGGCCAATAATGCTGAATATACTCTCTGGTGTGAAAACTGGGAGCCGGTAGCAGAAACAAAAGTCGAACCGATTTTCAATATAAGATTAAGAGAAGTAAATGTTCCTGTTACCAGCACTCTTATGGTTGGTGTTGGTAAATTGAATATTGCGAATTACAAAATGCTTAAAGATAAAAATGGTGACTACAGTATGTTTACTGAAATAGGTTACATTGAAATTGGTAGCGATATTAAGGTCAGTATGGTGCCTGGTGAATTCTGTGCAGACCTTTTAACTGGCGGTGCTTCACTTAAAGCAGAGGGAGCAGTAACAAAAACTGATTTTAATTATCCTACAGTAAGAGAGCTTTTTGGTGAAGATACTATTGCTTTTGGTCTTAGTAATGACGAAATTGGTTACATTGTTCCTGATAATGACTTTACAATGGGTGACCCTGGCAGCCACTATCACGAGCTTGTATCACTCGGACAGTTTGTTGGTTCTTCAATTATGAAAGGTTTTGTAGAAATAAAAAAGGAATTGCAATAAAATGTATGTAAATGAAAAAACTTTTGACAGACATCCCGAAACAACTTCTACTAAAAAAGAGATGGATGCATACTTGTTCTTAGAAGAAAATGGTGTTGAGTATATTCGTGCTGAGCACGATGAAGCGGCTACCATTGAGCTTTGTGAGAATGTTGAAAAAATAATAGGTGCTAAAATTTGCAAAAATCTTCTTTTAACAAACAGACAACAGACAGTATTTTACTTGTTGCTTATAAAAGGGGATATGGTGTTTAAAACAAAATATCTGTCTTCTCAGATAAATTCTGCAAGGCTTTCTTTTGCAAATGCAGAGCAGATGGAAACACTTTTAGACGTAACACCAGGCTCACTTACAGTTTTAGCATTGTTAAAAGATAAAGAAAAACGTGTTAATCTTTTAATAGAAGAGAATGTTTTAAAAGAAGAGTTTTTTGCATGTCACCCTATGGTGAATACTGCAACAGTAAAGTTTAAAACAGAAGATTTGATTAAGAAAATTCTTCCTGCTTTAAACAGAGAATATACACTTGTTAATCTGGAGTGCAAAGATGATGAACAATAATAAATGTGTAATTTTTGACCTTGATGGTACACTTCTTTACACTCTTGAGGATTTAAAAAACAGCGTGAATTTTGCGCTTTCGAAAAACGGCTTTAAAGAGTGCTCTATTGATGAAGTGCGAGATTTTGTCGGAAACGGAATTGAAATTTTAATGAGAAAATCTGTACCACAAAATATCTCTGAAAATGAGTTTCAACTTTGTTTTAACGATTTTAAAAATCATTACAAAATTCACTCTGAAGATAATACAAAAGAATATGACGGAATTACCGATATGTTAAAAGTGTTAAAGCAAAATAATTTTTTACTTGCAGTAGTTTCAAACAAAGCCGATTTTGCAGTGCAAACCTTGTGCAATAAATATTTTAAAGGTTTATTGAATGTTGCAGTGGGTGAAAGGGAGGGTATAAAAAGAAAGCCTTATCCCGATTCAGTAAATGAAGTAGTAAAGCTTTTAAACGTAGAAAAAAATAATTGCTTTTATGTTGGCGATTCTGATGTTGACGTTAAAACTGCTCACAATGCAGAAATAAAATGTATTGCATGTAGTTGGGGTTTCAGAAGCAGAAGTGTATTAGAAAATGAAAACCCTGAATATATTATAGATAGTGTAAATGAAATTTTAGAAATAGTAGGTGTAAAAAATGAAAGTATTACTTATTAACGGAAGTCCACACGAAAAAGGATGTACATACACAGCATTAAGTGAAATAAAAAAGACGCTTGAAAACAATAATATTGAAGCCGAGATTTTCCATATAGGTACTGCACCAGTTCGTGGTTGCATTGGTTGTGGTGGTTGTGGCAAAAATGACGGCAAATGTGTTTTCGGTGACGATGTTGTAAACGAAATAATCGAAAAAGCAAAGACTTCAGATGCATTTGTTTTTGGCTCACCAGTTCATTATGCTGCTCCAGCGGGTGCTTTGTGTGCAGTTTTAGACAGAGTTTTTTATGCAGGTAGTAGTCACTTCAAATTTAAACCGGGCGCAGCTATTGTAAGTTGCCGTCGTTCTGGTACAACTGCTTCAGTTGATTGCCTCAATAAATATTTTACAATAAGCAATATGCCAGTTGTTTCTTCTTGTTACTGGAATATGGTTCACGGCTCGTGTGCCGAAGATGTCTTAAAGGACGAAGAAGGACTCCAGATTATGAGAGGTATTGGCAATAATATGGCGTGGCTTCTTAAATGTATTGAACTTGGTAAAGCGAATGGAATAAACCATCCGATACCAGAACCAAAAATTAGAACTAATTTTATTAAATAAGCTTATTGATTTTAGTGTGACATATGTTGTATAATTGAAATGTTGAGAAAATTATACCGAAAGGGTGTTTAATATGAACGATATTCACGCACTTTATGATTTGTGGTGTGAAAAAGCGGTTTTAGATGCAGATTTAATTGAAGAATTAAAATCTGTTAAAGGTGATGAAGAAGCAATTCTCGACCGTTTTTATAAAGATTTAGAATTTGGTACAGGTGGTCTTCGTGGCGTTATAGGCGCAGGTACTAACCGTATCAACGTTTATACAGTTGGTCAGGCTACACAAGGTCTTGCTGACTATCTTAATGAAGCATTTGAAAACCCATCAGTTGCTATTGCTTACGACTCAAGAATAAAGTCAGATGTTTTAGCTCACGCTGCAGCGGGTGTTTTAGCAGCTAATGGCATTAAAGTTTATATTTATCCAGAACTTATGCCAACACCAATGCTTTCTTTTGCAGTAAGAAGACTTCATTGTTCTTCTGGTATTGTCTTAACAGCAAGCCATAACCCTGCAAAATATAATGGTTATAAATGCTACGATTCAAAGGGTTATCAGATGACTGACGAAGCTGCTGCTAAAACTCTTGAATATATGAAAAAGGTTGATATGTTCACAGGAGTTAAGCGTATGGATTTTGAAGACGCTTTAGCTGAGGATATGATTGACTTTATTGAAGATTGGGTAAAAGACGAATTTATTGAAAATGTTTTAGCTCAATCAATAAACAAAGATGCAGTTAAGAAATCTGGTTTGAAGGTTCTTTATGCTCCACTTAATGGTACAGGCAATAAACCTGTAAGAAGAATCCTTAAAAAATTAGGTGTTAAAGAGTTAGAGGTTGTTAAAACTCAGGAAAAGCCTGATGGTAACTTCCCGACTTGCCCTTATCCTAACCCTGAAATTCGTCAGGTGTTTGAAGAAGGTCTTGCTTTAACAAAAGAATTCCCTGCAGACCTTATGATTGCAACGGACCCTGACTGTGACAGAGTTGGTATTGCGGTAAGAGTAGGTAATGAATATAAGCTTATGACTGGTAACGAGGTTGGTGCTATGTTCTGTGAGTACATTCTTTCAGAACTCAAAGCAAAAGGTGAGTTGCCAGAAAATCCGGTTGTTGTTAAAACTATTGTTACAACTCCACTTATTGCTGCTATTGCTAAAGAATACGGTGCAGAAATGCGCGACTTGTTAACAGGCTTTAAATATATCGGTGAATGTATTACCGAGCTTGAAGACCAGGGTCAGGCAGAGCGTTATGTAATCGGTATGGAAGAAAGCTATGGCTACCTTCGTGGCACTTATGCAAGAGATAAGGATGCTGTGGTTGCAGCTATGCTTGTAGCAGAGGTTGCTGCAGTTTGCAAATTAAAAGGCAAAACTTTATGGGATTATATGAACGAGATTTATGAAAAATACGGCTATTACTTCAATCGTCTTGATAACTACGCTTTTGAAGGTGCTTCTGGTATGCAGAAAATGGCAGATATGATGGAAACTACAAGAAATAATATTCCATCAGAAATTGCTGGTAGTAAGGTCGCTTGGGTAGCAGATTACAAAACAGGTAAAATCAAAGATTTGGTAACTGGCGAAGAAAGTGAAACAGGGCTTCCAAAATCTAACGTTCTTTCTTACAGGTGTGAAAATGGTAATACCGCTATTGTAAGACCATCTGGCACAGAGCCAAAAATCAAAATTTATATTACAGTAAAATCTGATTCAAGAGAAAATGCAGAAAAAGCATTGGACGTTGTATCAGACGGAATGAAAGGTCTTTTAGGTATAGAATAATGTTTTTTTCAAAGAAGTTTATAAAAGCGGTATGCTTAGGGCTTGCAGTTCTTATGGGTCTTGGCGTATTTGCAGTAGTATTTAACGTAATATTTTAAAAGATAACGCTGTCAAGGTTTTCGCCTTGACAGCGTTTTTTGTGTTTTCAGTTGTTTCACTTGTCGTAAGACAAACTTAGCTGAAACACTTTGTGTTTCTTAGCAGCAGCCACAACCGCAACCTGTGTTGTTGCAATTTGTTTCGCAACCACAACCGTTATTAGTACCGAAAAGAAGAACGATGATTATAAGAATGATAATCCAAGAACTTGAATTGTTGAAAAAGCAGCCCACGAAATTTCCCCCTTTCTCTGTTCTACACTTCATCTTATGAAATTTTTTAGAAAGTGTTACATAAAATTATATTAAATTGACAAAATACTAAAAAAGAAAGGGGTTGCTTTATGGGCTTTATATTTAATTTTGATAATTTCAAAAAAGGTAAAAAGAAAATTAATCCATTTGATTTAGTAGAAGATTTCGATTACGATTTTGCAGAAAGCTTTGAGATGGATGATTACGGGCTTGATGATGGTTTTGACGAATATGATGAAAGTAATTTTTATAGAGGCGAAGATTAATAATTAATGTTAGACTCTCGTCACCTTTACCAAATATTTAAACAGTATTTCTATAATATGGAATACTGTTTTTTTGTTATTTGCATTGACTAAAATTGTGAAATGAAGTATAATCTACTATGTATTGTGGTATGCTTTTGCATATCAACTTGAAAGGAAGGTAAAAATATGAAAAGAATTTTATCATCAGTTCTTGCGATTGTTATGATGGTTTCAGTGTTCTCTGTTCTTACAGTTACTGCAAGCGCAGCAGAAGATGCTTCGAAATATCAGGTAACAACAACAGGATTTAAAAATGGCGAAATTACATTTAATATTTCATTAGCGCCAAATCAAACAATTTATGATGCTATGGTTAGCATTAAGTTTGATAAAACTGCGGTATCTGTTAAGGCGGGTGGTCCTGCTACAACAACAGATTCTGACGGAAATAAAGTGGATGTAGTTGACGGTTTACATGCAAGTGGTATTTCTTATTATAACGATTCTTGCTATACATTTGCTTACACAACAAGTAAAGAAAGTGGTTATAAAATTGGTAGCACTGCAAAATCAATCTTTACAATTACTTTTAAAGCATTAAATGCAAACGTAGCACCAAGCTTTAGTTTCTATGCGGGTGACAATGATTCAACAACTCTTATTAAAGAGTTTAAGAATGTTTCTCAGTTAGCAACTCCAGAAATCGCATCAGCAACTTCAAATGCAAATTCAGTAGTTTTAACATGGAAAGCAGTAACTGGTGCAAAGCAATACAAAATTTACAAACAAAACGGCTCAACAATGTCAGTTGTTGCAACAGTTGGTGCTGATGTAACAAGCTATGAAGATAAAGATGTTGAACAAGGCAAGAGTTATACTTACGGTGTTTCTGCAGTAGATAATGCAAATGGTGAAACATCTTATAAAACAATAAAGGTGACTCATAAGTTACCTGAACTTAAAGCACCAGTAATTTCATCTGCGAAAGCAACAACCTCAGGTGTAAAAGTTGTATGGGGCGAAGTAGAAGGTGCAGCAAAATACAATGTTTATAGAAAAGTTTACAATCCATCAACAAAGAAATGGGATAAGAAATGGAAAGCTGTAAAGACAGGCTTGACAACAACAGAGTACGTTGATGGTTCAGTAACACTTGGTACACAATACAAGTATCTTGTAAAAGCAGTAAATGGAGATTTAACAAAGAATTCAGCTGAATCTTCAGTAGTTACATTTAAAATATCACCAACACCAAAGGCATATATAAAGTCAAATGGTATCAAAATTAAATGGTCACCAGTTGTTAGTGCAGAGAGTTATATAATTTATCGTGCAGAATATAATGATAGCAAGGGTAAATATAACTCTTACAAGAAGATGACAACAGTAAACGGCTCAACAAAAGAGTGGACAGATACAAAAGCAGCAAGCGGTAAGAAATATAAATATTGTCTTAAGGCGGTAAAGGGCAGTGTAGTATGCTCTAAAGCACAATCTAACTCAATGTATTTCTTAACAAAAACAACTGTAAAGGCAGCAAAAGCAAAAACAGGTGTTAAAGTTAGCTGGACTGAGGTAAAGGGTGCAACAAGCTTCAAGATTTATCGTTCAGAGCTTCAGAATGGTGCTTGGACAAAATTCTCACAGGTTGGTACAGCAAAGTCAAATGTTAAATCATTTACAGATACAACAGTAGTAAGTGGTGTTCAATACAAATATAAGGTTAAAGCTATCAAGAGCAAAACAGGACAAACAAGCTCTGAAACAGCAGCATATCTTTATCTTGCAACACCAGAAGTAACAGCAGTAAAGGGTACAGATTGCATTAATGTTACCTGGACAGAAAGTGCTGGCGCAACAGAATACGTTGTTTATCGTTCAACTTATGATGCAAAGAAAAAGAAATGGTCAAGCTTTAAAAAGCAGACTACAACAAGTGCTACTACAACAAGCTACAAAGACACTAAGGCAAAGAGTGGTACAAAGTACAAATATTGTGTAAAAGCAAAAAATGGTAGCGTAGTAAGTGCATATCTTACATCAAAATCAGTAAAAAGATAACTTGAAACCCGCGGCAGAGAAATCTGTCGTGGGTTATTTTTTGTGTGTAAAAACACTTGTATTTTGCCTAAAAACATATTATACTATACTATGTATATTTATGTAGTAATTTGGAGAGTGAAAAATGGCTCGTTATGGGCTCGATTTAGAGCGTAAAAATAAATTTGATTCAAAAAGAAAAAGAACATTAATAATATTGTTTTTGTGTTTTTGTTTATTACTTGGTACAGCTTCAACACTTTTGTTGTGGCGCTCATTAGATTATGATTTTAACAATATATTTGGTGGCGAAATAGAAGAGAGTACACTTCCACAGAATGAAGAAATAACTGAAGCGCCGGTATATGAGGGCAGAGCGATATTTTTTCTTGGTGTAACATCTGATGATAAATCAGTTGTCAGATTTATAAATCTTATTTCGGTTGACCTTTTTGATAAAACTATAAGAGTTGTTCCTGTTGATGCCAACAAACAACTTCTTGATGGTAGTATGACTCTGTCTGATGCAGTAGTAAAACAAAGCCGTGAGTTTTTAATAAATGAAGCAGAAAGTGTTTTGCATACAGAAATTGACCGTTATGTAATTCTCACTGAAACTGCTTACAAATCAATTTTTAATGTGTTTGGTGATATAAACGTATTCCTTGAAGAAGAGGTTGCTTACGATTCGGAAGATATGTTTTTGGAGCTTAAGCGTGGTAAAAATACACTTACACCAGAGAAAACATATAAGTATATGAAATATGTTTCAAATACTTATTCAGGTTTAAAAGCAGCTGAGAAAAATGCCGATATAATTGTTGCGGCTTTTTCGGAGTTTTACACATTAGAAAACAACGAAAATTCAGAAGCTATTTTCACAAAAATAATAAATTTCTGCGAAACAGATATTTCAATAGTAGATTATATTAACGTAAAAGATAAAGCTGGTTCTATTATACCAGACTCCAATAAAGAAAAACTAAGGGTATATGTTGCTGCAACAGTAACAGGTGGCGACTTGTATGCCGAGGAGGGTGGAACGAATGAAAAATAAAAAAGTCCGTTTAGTAGCCATTGTGGTAGCAGTGGTAATCTTAGCTGGTGTGGTTTCGTTAAGCCTTCTTAACATTTTATCAAATGTGTTAAAACCAGCAGACTTTTCATATATTGAAATTCCAAGTGGTGAAAACACAGGTTATTATCGTTATTCTTATAATGAACTTAATCAGAATGAACGTAATATTTATAATGTAATTATGCAGAGCATTTACAATATGCCTGAAAGAATAGAAGTGCCAGCGCTTGAAGATGGTGACCTTTTAAAAATCTTTGAAGCAATTTCTTATGATAATCCCGATTTGTTCTGTCTTGGCTTGACAAGTACATTACAGCGTGAAGGTCAGAAAATCTATTTTGTGCCAGATTATATTATGACTTATGAAGAGTACTCAATGAAGCTCTCAAGTGCAAGAAGTATTGCGAATACAATAGCACAACAGGCAATGGCTTATTCAACTCAATATGAACAGGAATTGTACGTTCACGACTATATTATTAATCATTGCACATATAACAGTAATACACAAAATACTAACGTGAACAATATGTATGGATGTCTTGTTGAGGGCTACGCTTCATGTGAGGGTTATTCACGTGCATTTCAATATATAATGAGTGCGCTTAATATTGATAACCGATTAGTTACAGGTGAGGCATCTGACGATGGTATAACATATATTGGTCATATGTGGAATTTTGTTGTTATAGATGGTAAAGGATATTTTGTGGATGTTACCTGGGATGACCCAAGTAGCGAAAACAGTGTTTTACAACACACATATTTTAATGTTACAACAGAGCAGATTCTTTTAAGACACGCTAATATAAAGCAATCTATTCCTTTCTGTAACGAAAAGGAAGCAAACTTCTTTTATAAAGAGGGTGCAGTGCTTTCTAAAACAAATGCAGATACATTAAAAGATTCGTTAGAAACTATTATTCTCAAATCAAAACACAGAGGATATAGTAGTGCTGAAATAAAATTTGATTCTCCTGAAGCACTTTCGTGGGCGATAGAAGAATTTTTCACAAATGGTGTAGTTTACCGAAGCTACCAGATTACGGGGCTTCTTAAGGATGAACCGAATGCTCAGGTTTATTACAGTGTGAATGAAGAGTTGAATACTATTTGTATGTATTTCTGAGAAAGAAGAGATTTTAATGGATAAAGAAAAAATTGAAAGAGCCGTAAGAGATATTTTGGAAGCAATAGGTGAGGACCCTGACAGAGAAGGTCTTAAAGAAACACCAAAAAGAGTTGCTAATATGTATGAAGAAATTTTAGGTGGAATAAATCAATCTGCTGAAGAACACCTTAAAATTTTCAATGAACCTGGCAATGATGAAATGGTTATTGTCAGAGATATTCCACTTTATTCTATGTGTGAGCATCACCTTTTACCATTTGTTGGTAAAGCACATATTGCTTATATTCCAAATGAAGGTAGAATTATAGGTCTTTCTAAGCTTGCAAGAATTGTAAATGTTTACGCAAAGCGTTTGCAGGTTCAGGAAAGACTCACTGCAGAGGTAGCAGATTTTTTATATATAAAATTAGGTGCGAAGAGCGTCGCGGTTATTATTGAAGCAGAACATCTTTGTATGACTATGCGTGGCGCTCGTGCAGCGGGTGCAAAAACTGAAACCTCAGCTTTAAGAGGTTACGTAAGAAGCGATGCGAAGCTTCGTGCAGAAGTAATGTCACTTCTTACAGGTGGCAGATGATGTTTTCCATATATAATACTATAATAGAAAAACAACGCCCACTCGTTATGGGTATTCTGAATGTTACACCAGACTCGTTTTTTGAAGCTGGCAAAAGTTTTTTTGCAGAGTCAGC
>JAZNCY010000066.1:0-2397 GCA_045587825.1 Acutalibacteraceae bacterium | reverse complement strand
TGGCTTTCTCAAGTTTTCTATTACTTCTTCTTTCAGACGTTCATAGTGAATGTTTCCACCAGTTTCAGTGAGTCTTTTTTCTGTTCTCATTTCTTGTGGCAAGAAGAAGTCATCACAATGAACTATCTCTGCATTTAAGATATTAGCTAAATTCTCTGCTAATGTAGATTTGCCGGAAGCAGAATTGCCATCAATAGAAATAATGATATGCTTTTTCTCAAAATCAAGATTTCTTAAAGCTATTACAGCCTCAACTAATTCTTTGTATTTTTTACTTATAACTCTGTAAGATGGGGAATAGTTTTGTTTATAGACTTCGCTATGATTTATAGGTTTAAAACCATTTTTAGCAAAAGCATTTGTTTCGTCGCGAACTCTCTCAATATCAAAAGGTATCTCGTTATTCTGTGCCATAACTACCAAGAGACCAAACTTCACAACCAGTTTTTCGTTTGTGCCACAAAACTCATTTGCGGAATTAACAATTATTTTGTTTATGTAGTTTAAATCAGTTCCCACTGGAATTGCCTTTAAATTAAGTCTTAAAGCACCTTCACCAATATCCTCAAATAATTCTTCACTTTCATCGTAGTTAATATTGTTAATTTCATTTGAAAGACTTTTAAAGCATTCTATTTCATTTTCTGCTAAATGCTTAGGGCCAAATTCATTCTGATAAAGCATTTTTAAAATATCCTGAAGCTCTGCTTTGGGGTATTTTTTAATATGCTCCAATATTATTTCTTTTAACTTATCAGTCAATTACTTTACCTTCTTTTTTCTTTCTGTGTTCAATGCTTTTTAGGTTTTCCTTGAATTCTTTTGCAATCCATACGAAAGATAATCCCCAGGCACCTAAAATAGCAATAACAACGTCAATTCTGCCCATAGGAATTGAAGCAACAATTGTGTAGAAAATAGTAGCATCTATTTTCATAATTAAAAAGAACCAGAGTATAACAATAAATAATCTTGCAAATGGCAAAATAACTGCAACAGACCAGCAAAGACAGGCAATTTGTGGTGCCCAGTATTTTGGTGCTTTCCACATCATAGCAACATATTTATTGGGGTCACCGAATGAAATATATGAAAGATATCTTTTTAAATCTGTTTCTTTTGTAATAGGTCTTTTGTAACCAATAAAACCATAATAAGAAATTAAAACATAAAATGCAAATGTTATAAGATTAAGGGTAATAAGTCCGCCCCAATCAAAAAATACAACATTATATAATGGGTTGCCTTCAAGTGCTAAATTTGGTGTACCAAGGTAGGTAAAATATAAATCAAGCACTGTGACAACGAGATATGCAAAGCACGAGTAGAAAAAGCCTTCTTTGTTATTTGTTTTCATATTTACGCCTCTTTTATTATTTAATCACACATCCTTTCTATTTTACCAAAATTCAGTTAAAAAATCAATAATCACATTACCATAAAAGTTCACATATATTGGTAATAGCGAAGTGAGGTTGTGATACAAAATGACTAATTTACTTAATTTGAAACCTGGCGAAAAAGGTTTTGTTTTACGGGTAGAAGCAGAAATGAGTCTGAAGCAACGATTAAGAGATATAGGATTTATAAAAGGATCAGAAGTGACAATGCTTCATAGTAGTCCAACTGGAGACCCAAGAGCATATAAATTAAAAAACACAGTAATTGCATTAAGAAACACAGATGCAAAAAATATAATAATCTCAAAACAAAGTGATAATTATGGGTGAAATAATAAAAATTGCACTTTCAGGAAATCCAAACGTAGGAAAGAGTACAGTTTTTAATGCTCTTACAGGGCTTAAACAACACACTGGTAACTGGACTGGAAAAACCGTAGATATAGCATCAGGTGAATATGAATATAATGAAAAAACTTACACAATAATTGATGTTCCTGGTACTTACTCATTAACTCCGCATTCAAAAGAAGAATGTGTTTCAAGAGATTTTTTGTGTTTTAGTGAATACGATAAAATTCTGGTTGTGTGTGATGCAACTTCGTTAGAAAGGAATTTATATTTTATTGAACAGGTAAAAGAATTAGAAAAAGAAATAGTAGTAGCGGTCAATCTTTTAGACGAAGCAAAAAAGAAAGGTATCAGTATTAATCTTGATTTGTTAAGCTATGAATTAGGTGTAACAGTAATAGGATTGGAAGCTCGAAATAAAATAGGAATAGAAGAATTAAAATGTGTATTAAGTGAAAAAAGCAAAAAACAATTTAAACCTATTAAATACCAAAAGGAAATTGAAGCTGCTATTGAAATAGTTTATTCAGCAATTTATAAATATAAATTTAATAATTTGAGTAAACGCTGGTTAAGCATAAGGATGCTTGATGGTGATAATGAGTTTTTTAAAGCATTAAAAGATTATTTAGGTTATGATATAAGA
>JAZNCY010000065.1:0-1757 GCA_045587825.1 Acutalibacteraceae bacterium | reverse complement strand
ACGGCGTAGCCCCGCAATTTTTAATTTTTAATTAAAGTTCCCCAACAGCTAACACCTAAAAAACGCCCCCACTTTCGTGAGAGGGTGTTGTTTTATCTTATATTCCCTGAACTTGTTTTAAGCATAACGTCGTGTGAACCGCCTTCAACAATACTTGTTGCTGAAACGAGTGTTAATTTTGCATCTCTCTGTAAATCAGGGATTGTAGTAACACCGCAGTTGCACATTGTAGATTTAACTTTATAAAGGCTCTTGTTTACGTTATCGTGAAGAGAACCAGCGTAAGTTACATAAGAGTCAACGCCTTCTTCAAATGAAAGCTTTGAAGAACCACCTAAGTCATAACGTTGCCAGTTACGAGCTCTGTTTGAGCCTTCGCCCCAGTACTCTTTAACATAAGTGCCGTTGATGTTAAGCTTTGGTGTTGGGCTTTCGTCAAAACGAGCGAAATATCTACCAAGCATGAGGAAGTCAGCACCCATTGCAAGAGCAAGTGTCATATGGTAATCGTGAACAATACCACCGTCTGAACAAATTGGAACGTAAATGCCTGTTTCTTTAAAGTATTCATCCCTTGCTTCAGCAACCTCAATAAGAGCTGTAGCCTGACCACGACCAATACCTTTTGTTTCACGGGTGATACAGATTGAACCGCCACCAATACCAACTTTAATGAAGTCAGCACCAGCATCTGCTAAGAAACGGAAGCCGTCTTTATCTACAACGTTACCAGCACCAATTTTAACTGAATCGCCATATTTTTCTCTAACGTAAGCAATTGTACGTTTCTGCCATTCTGTGTAACCTTCTGAAGAGTCAATGCAAAGAACGTCTGCACCAGCTTCAACTAATGCTGGAATTCTTTCTTCATAGTCACGAGTGTTAATACCAGCGCCAACCATATATCTCTTCTGAGCGTCAAGAATTTCTTGTGGGTTTTCTTTGTGCTGAGAGTAGTCCTTACGGAATACGAAATAAAGAAGATTGCCCTTATCGTCAACTATTGGGAGTGAGTTTAATTTGTGTTCCCAGATAATGTCGTTTGCTTCTTTTAATGAAGTAGATGCAGGAGCAGTAATAAGCTTTTCAAATGGAGTCATAAATTCAGTAACTTTAGTTGTTAAATCCATACGGCTGATTCTGTAATCACGAGAAGTAACAACACCAACGAGCTTGCCGTTTGGTTCGCCGTTTTCTGTAACCGCCATTGTTGAGTGACCCATTGTGTCAAAAAGGTTAACAACGTCTGCTAAAGTATCATTTGGTTTTAAGTTAGAATCACTTACAACAAAACCAGCCTTGTAGTTTTTAACTCTTGCTACCATAGCAGCTTCGTCTTCAATAGACTGTGAGCCATAAATGAAAGACATACCGCCTTCTTTTGCGAGTGCTATAGCAAGTGTGTCATTTGAAACAGATTGCATAATAGCAGAAATAAGTGGAATGTTGAGTGTTATTGGGGATTCTTCAACACCTTTTTTATATCTGCATAATGGTGTTTTTAATGAAACATTAGCTGGAATACAATCAGGACCTGTGTAGCCAGGGATTAAAAGATATTCGCTGAATGTTCTTGATGGTTCGTTACAGTAATGTGCCATATTTATTACGCTCCTTCGATTTTATAGTTATTTCTCAAAGAGAAAATTTAATATACAAATATATTATATCTATTTTAAATACTCAAAGCAAAAATGTCAATGGTAATATTGCCATTATTATATAAAATTTTCAAAATATATTTGTTGTAAAATTAT
>JAZNCY010000064.1:0-1830 GCA_045587825.1 Acutalibacteraceae bacterium | reverse complement strand
GTCAAACATCTTGTCTATAGTGTTGCTGTAACGAATCCATGGGTCGCTAACGGGGTTGCCGTGCTCATCAAGTGAAACGTAAGATGTTGAAGTGTAGGTTGTAATAAAATATCTTGAAAAATATTTTTGAGTAGAACCCTCTTGAGCATAAGTTCCGTTGTAACAAACGTCAGCTTTAAGAATTTCAGCAGAAACAAAGTCTGGTGTCTTTATAAGATCGTCGTAAAGTTTGAACTTCTTTAAAAGAGAAATTGTTTCTGTCATATCATCAGTAATTACAAAGAACGGGTTTGGATTATAAAAGCTTGAAGTGTAGAGCTCTACCTGGTCAGAAGAATAATCGCAAAGGTCAAAGTGTGTCTTTGGCTTTTCTTTTTTAGTGGTTTCTTTGTCAGATTCATTAGTGTTTGTTTCTAATGTAGCCCAATAAGCTGAGTAGAAGTCACCTTCAAATTTCATAAATGCAACAGGGCAACTGTCCGGGTAATATTTATTTGTAACAGAACGCTTTGAAAGGTCGTTGTAAAGTGCTGTTAAAAGCTTTGCTCTGTCTTTTTCTGAAAGTGTACCATAGAAATAAGAATCTAAATATCTTGAGTAAATGCTGACAGTTGAAGAAGAATCTCTTAAACAGAATTGAGCATTAGAAACAGCTTCTTCACTTGCTGAAAGGCGAATGCCTTCCTGAGGTTTCGGGAACTTAATTTCACCCTTAAAGAGTGTGTCTAAAGAATTTTTGAAGTAATTACTTTCTTCTAAATAAAGAACAGCTTTGTAAGCTTCTGGGGAAACCTTATCAAAATTACGTTTGAAGGTAGAGCCATCCTTTAATGTGTAAGTAAATTGAATATTGTTGCTGAGTGTAGCTTCGTCAACATCTGTATTCGCAATAAGTTTATGTGCTTTAATAGCAGATTTTATATCTTCAGAAGAAGTTAATTCGCCAGTTAACACATTAGTTGCAGGAATATACTGGAAGTTGTTGTCTGAGTACCATCTGTCGCCTTCACCAAATAAACCGTAGCCAGTTGTTTCACCGACAATAGTTACAGAAACGCTTTTGATTTTTGCTTCTTCAGGAATTTTTTCAGAAAAACCGAAAAGACCTGTGTTCATAGAAACAACAAAGAGAGAGACTGCAACAAGTCCAACAGGTAATTTGTAAAGGCCACGAACGAATTTCTTTAAATCTCTTAAAACTGCAAGTTCAAGACCTAAGTGGATTAAAATAAAGCTGATAGCACCTATAATAATACCAACTAATAGTTTACTTGAAACTGATACAACAAGTGCGAAAGCAAAGAATGCAGCAAGTAATGAAACAAAAGTATTTAAAATTCTGTTAGTGCCTATAAAGCCTGCAATTTCAGCCTTACGCTTGTTGTAAAGCTTAATACCCAAAAATGCAATAGCTACTATGAAAATAACCCAGAGAATGATATTTGTGAAGTCAGGGCTTTCAATAATTTGTTTCACGCCTTCTTTTGTTTCCTCTCTTTCGATTATTGAGAAATCTGAGAGTTGTTTTTTCATAAAGAAAACAGGGCTTAAAAAATTGAATTGTTCAGAAAGAGTTGCAACGTATGAGTTATCCCAGCTATCATTATTAGCAGGAACAAAGTCAAAGCCATAAGGGTTGCCGTAAAGGAATTTTGCCATAACAGACTGAACTCCGAAGAGGAGAATATCTGGTAAAAAGAGAATTACAGAAGAGAATACACCAGCTTCAAAAACTGTGCCGACACAAGAGAATATAGTTGCTGTAATTGTAAAAGCAGAAATTGAAACAATTAAGAATGTGAATAAATACAAAAAGAATGTTTTAAAAAC
>JAZNCY010000063.1:0-12440 GCA_045587825.1 Acutalibacteraceae bacterium | reverse complement strand
CCAAAAAATTTCGGCGAATTCGACGTTACTCGTCAAGAAAATTCAAACTAAGACTTTATTCACACCTTAATAAAATCAAGGTTTTGTTTATATTCACGATTGTTTTAAAAGTCTATTGCACTAAAATTTTCGGGGTGCTATAATTCACTCACTAACGGAGGTGCAGTAAATGAATAAACAACTGTCTGTGCTTTTAGCAGACGAAAAAAGCGAAGTGGCACTTACACTTGTGTCTGAGCTTAAAAAGAATATGATGGATGTAAAAGTGTGTGAAAAGAGTGGGGCAACATTACTTCAATTAGTAGAAAACAAAACACCAGATGTAATTATTATGGATGCATTTTTAATGCATATAGATGCTTTAGGCGTGTTACAAAGGTTGAATAAGTTAAATCTTATGAAAAGACCGCTGGTCATTGTTTTTTCGAGTATTGATAAAAGTCATTTTGAAGCAGAAATTTTAAAAGCGGGTGCAGATTATTACTTTTTAAAGCCTATTGAACCATCGCTTTTAGCAGAAAGAATTCCACAGCTTTATAGCTGGAAAGATATGGGTAACAACAACTCAGGTGTTAAAAATAACACTGAAACAAACATAGAGGTAACAATATCTGAAATAATGCATCAGATTGGCGTACCAGCACACATTAAGGGCTACCAGTATTTACGCGAAGCAATCAAGCGTTCTGTAAATGACCCTGAAATGCTTAATTCGGTAACAAAGATTTTATACCCGACAGTGGCTAAAAACTTCTCGACAACGCCATCACGTGTAGAAAGAGCAATCCGCCACGCAATAGAGGTTGCTTGGGATAGGGGCGACGTTGACGTTTTATCGTCATATTTCGGTTACACAATCCAGAGTGAACGAGGCAAACCAACAAACTCAGAATTTATTGCAATGATTGCCGATAAATTGAGATTAAAAATGAAAATATCTTAAAATAAAACATTCACCTTTATTGACTTTATTACATAATGTGATAAAATTAAAAGGTGAATATTTTTATTTAGGATGTGTACTTATGGAAAAATATGCGAGATTTAAATATATGCCTTGTTTACCTTTGGGTGAAGATGGCAGAAGAATTACTGCTTCTAAAAAGCATACAGATTTGTCACGTAAAGCCGCAACAGAGGGTATGGTTCTTTTAAAGAACGATAATAAAACCTTGCCACTTAGGAAAGACTCAAAGGTTGCGCTTTTTGGTAAAGCAACTATTGAATACATAAAAGGTGGTGGCGGTAGCGGCGACGTTTACGTGCCATATATCCGTAATATTTTTGAAGGTGTAGAAGAAAAAATCACTTCTCAGAATATCTATATGCCACTTGTTGATTTTTACAAGGATTATGTAAAAAGAGAAAGTGTTAATATTCCATCACAAGAAGAAATCAATGCTACTTGGGATATTGTTAACAATATGGACTTCTGCACAACCCGTGACGATATGACTTACGATACTTTCGCTTCAATGCACGTTAAAGAGCCTGCAATAGAAAGTAGTATGATTAAGTCTGCATCAGAATTTGCAGATGTTGCTATTGTAACTCTCAGCCGTTTCTCTGCAGAAGGTGTAGACCGCAGACCAATTCCATCTGACTACTACCTTTCAGATATTGAAAAAAATCTTTTAAACGAAGTAACAAAGTGCTTTGAAAAGGTAGTTGTTGTTATTAACTCTGGTGGTGTACTCGACTGCGAATTCTTAGCAGAAAATACTGGAATTGGTGCAATTCTTATGAGCTGGCAGGGTGGTCTTGAAGGCGGTAGCGCTATTGCAGACATCATCTTTGGTGACGTTAACCCATCTGGTAAATTAGTAGATACTATTGCAAAATCTTACGAATGTTATCCTGAAACAAAAGAGTTTTGGGAAAGCTTCGATTACGTTTATTATAATGAAGATATTTACGTTGGTTACCGTTATTTTGAAACAATACCAGGTGCTAAAGAAAAGGTGCGTTACCCATTCGGTTTCGGTCTTTCTTATACAACCTTTGAGCATACAGGAAAGGTTTGTCTTGAAAAAGACGGCAAAATCTTCGCTATTGTAGACGTTAAAAATACTGGCGACGTTGCTGGTAAAGATATTGCCCAGCTTTATTACAGTGCACCACAAGGCAAATTAGGTAAACCATCACGTGAATTAGGTGCATTTAAAAAGACTAAGCTTTTAAATCCAGGTGAGAGCGAAACACTTGTTATGTCATTTGATATTAATTCAATGGCAAGCTTTGACGATTTAGGAAAAATTCAAAAGAGTGCTTATGTCTTAGAAAAAGGTGAATATGAATTCTATCTTGGTACAGACGTAAGAACTGCAGAAAAACTCGATTTTACATACACAGTAAAAGAAGATACAGTTGTTGAACAACTCAAAAACTGGTGTAAGCCATTTAAACTTGAAAAAAGAATGCTTTCAGATGGTAGTTATGAAAACTTGCCAATGGGCGAGCCTGAGTATTACTATGGCAAAAACGAGCCTATAACTGCTAAAGCACCAGAAGAATTGAAAAAATTCGATTTAGTTGGCACAGAAATCACAATGGATGAGTTTATTGCACAAATGACTATTGATGAGCTTATGTATATAGTAGGTGGTCAGAAACAAGTTGGTATGTGCAACACTGGTTCATTCGGTGGTATTGAAAG
Organism: Acutalibacteraceae bacterium; assembly: GCA_045587825.1. GTDB lineage: Bacteria > Bacillota > Clostridia > Oscillospirales > Acutalibacteraceae > DTU089. Next base: position 9,784 of record JAZNCY010000063.1, on the reverse strand, counting down.
ACTTGGTATACCTTATGTTCCAACTGCAGATGGTCCTGCTGGTCTTCGTCTTATGGAATCAATCGGTATTCCTGCAACTGCATGGCCTTGTGCTACACTTTTAGCTTGCTCTTGGGATACAGATTTAATTTATGAAGTTGGTGCAGCCGGTGGTGCTGAAATTAGAGAAAACAACTTAGGTGTGTGGTTAGCACCAGCACTTAATATTCATCGTGACCCACTTTGTGGCAGAAACTTTGAGTATTATTCAGAAGACCCAGTTGTTTCTGGTAAATGTGGTGCAGCGGCAATCCGTGGTGTGCAGTCACAAAAAACTGCAGTTTCAATGAAACACTTTGCTTGTAACAATAAAGAAGCAAACCGCTACCAGAATGACTCACGTATTTCTGAAAGAGCGTTACGTGAAATTTACTTGAAAGGCTTTGAGATTGCAGTTAAAGAAGGTAAGCCTTGGACTGTAATGTCATCATATAACCTCATAAATGGTCAACATACCTCTGAAAGCTACGAGCTCTTAACTGGTATTTTAAGAGATGAATGGGGCTTTGACGGAATGGTAGTTACCGACTGGGGCGTAAAAAATGACCCTGTTAAAGAAGTTAAAGCTGGTAACGACCTCAAAATGCACTGTGGCTACCCAGAAGACCTTAAAAAAGCACTCGATAGAGGCGATTTAACCCGTGCAGATTTAGAAGTATGCACAAGAAGAATCTTAGAGATGTTTATGAAATTGGCATAACAAATCAACGCTTGGCGTTGATTTGAATTAAAAATTAAAAATGAAAAATTAAAAATTTCGGAACTGCGTTAGCATTATAAAGTGAATAAAAATATTTTATCCTATCATTTTTAGTTGATGTTAAAATCAAACTTTAAATGATAGGATAATTTCATTTCTTTTAATATTTAATTATAATCGGCGTAGCCCCATAATTTTTAATTCTCAATTCTTAATTTTTAATTCAGCGAGCTCGTGCCTATGTGGAAAATCGTTTGAAAGTATATAATCATAAAATGAATGGTTTAAATTATACTTTCTCGGGGTGCCGTGAATTGACCAATCACTTTCATAAATAAGGTTATTCTGTTCAAATACCTGTAAGCACTTTTTGTAGTTGTTAGAAACTGTGTTAGAAAGTCCGTTTTTGTTTTCCCAGGCAATAATGCTGTTAATTTGTGGGTCGCTTGCATTTCTGTAGGTTAAAACAGGAGTTGCTTCGTCAATTAAATATGCGGTGAACAATTTAAGAGTTGTGTTTAATTCATCGTTCTGCCACATATCTTCAAAAATATGTGAACTGAGAATAGTGTGGTTTTTAACACAAGCAGTAAGAACTGGTAAAAGCTCATCACTCATTTTTGACCATCGTCTGAATGTTATAATGTCAATTTTTAAAACACCCTCGTGATATCTTGCATAACCAATAGTAGCAAGAAGCTTGAAAGCATTTTCTGTGTCAACGTCATAAATCTCAGCTTCAACGAGCCAGTCGTCAACGTCTTTTTTGCTTACCTCTAAAACCTGATTTGAAAGTATGTAGTAAAGAACAATCATTTCATCGTCTGTTGTAATATCAAGCTGTTCAAATGCAGGGTTAGAAGAAATAAGGGTAGGGGATGATTTTTTTGAAATTCTGTTAACAGTAACGGTGTATTTGTTAATAAATGCATTCATAGCATTTGTTGCAACAGTAAGTGATGGTGGAATAATATCTAAAGACCCTTGCACTGCATCGTAAATATATGCAACGTCTTCACTTACATCTAATTTAAAGAGTCTGTAAAATTCCTTTAAAAAGCCTGAAACCATATTTGGGGTAATTTCAGGTAATATAACAGGCAAGAGTAATGCATTCTCGTCAAATACAAAGGCACCAGTTACATTTGCGCAGAAAGCACTATCTAAAAATTTCTGTGACAAAATCGGAATATTTACACAGCTACTTTTAAGCATAATGCTTATTTCGTCAATGTTAATAACCTTACCATCATTTGAGGGTAACCCACAAAGGTAAATAAAATCTTTTGGAATACCCATGCTCTGAAAATATTCAGAAAGAAGCGTGGCAATATTTTCTTCATTTGTGTGGTACGCTATAAATATTTTAAATCGCTGTTCCATAAAATAGGAATCCTTTCACACATAAAATTCTACAGTATAGTATAATATTCTTTTTTGCAATAATCAACTTATTTTTTGTATCTCAAAATATTTTCGTTAAATGTCATAATCTCAGAAACTTTTGTTTATAGAATTTGCTATAAAAATGACTCTTGAAAAATAGCTAAAAAGCCTTGAAAATTGGTAATTTTTTAACAATTAAATTATTTTGTATAAAAGGTAAAATTTTACGGGAATATTTTGTGGATTTAGAATTATTGACACTGAAAAACAAGTGTTATATAATTAGTCTAATAGTGTAATGTAAAGTATTATGCTCTAAATTAATATGTAAATTCAGCTATTGAAAGGTAGGTTCTAAAATGGCTTTTAAATTACACGGAATTAAGCTTCCGGAGAGAAAAACAACAGAGGGAATGCCTTCTGTTAAAATGCCTGCTCCAGAAACTGTTACAATTCCAACAGCTATGCACATAGGTGCACCTGTAAAACCGGTTGTTAAGGTGGGCGACGAGGTTTTTGTTGGTACCTTAATTGCAGAGGATAATGAAAAGCTTTCTGCACCAGTTTACTCAAGTGTTTCAGGTAAGGTTTCAAAGCTTACAGAAATCACCATTTCTAATGGTAACGTTGTACAAGCTATTGTTATAACTTCAGATGGTCAGATGACTGTTGATGAAAATATTAAAAAACCTGAAATCAACTCAAAAGAAGATTTAATAAATGCTATTAAAAACAGCGGTATGGTAGGTCTTGGTGGCGCAGGCTTCCCGACTTACGCTAAATTCACTACAAATAAGCCTATTGATACTCTTATTATTAATGGCGCTGAGTGTGAGCCTTATATTACAAGCGACACCGCTACAATGCTTGAAAGAGCAGACGACATTAAGGTTGCTATTGAAGCAATTGTTAAATACTGTGGTGTTAAAGAAGTTATTTTAGGTATCGAAAAGGGTAGTGCTGAGGCTCAGAAAAAGATGGAAGAATTAGCTTCTGCAATTCCAAATATGAAAGTAAAGGTTTTACCAAAGCTTTACCCACAAGGTGGCGAAAAAGTTCTTATTTACCACACAACTGGTAAGGTTGTAGGTCTTGGTATGTTACCAATAGATGTTGGTTGTGTTGTAATTAACTGTTCAACTATGGCTAACATTGGTAAATATATTTTAACTGGTATGCCATTAGTTGAAAGATGTATCACAGTAGATGGTGCTTCTGTTAAAGAACCTAAAATTGTTGTTGCACCTATAGGTACTGCATTAAAAGACGTTTTCGACTTCTGTGGCGGATTTAAAGAAGAGCCTTTCTCGGTACTTTATGGCGGTCCTATGATGGGTATAGCAGTGCCTGATTTATCAGTGCCTGTTTTAAAGCAGACAAATGCAATTCTTGCACTCACCAAAAAAGAGACAAGTGTTCCAAAAGAAACTGCTTGTATCCGTTGTGGTGCTTGTGTTACAAATTGTCCTTTCGGTATAAGCGCACCAGCGATTATGAAAGGCTATAAAAATAAAGATATTGATGCAATGGTTAAGGCTGGCGCTGAGATTTGTATGGAATGTGGTTGTTGTTCATTCAATTGCCCTGCAAACAGACCACTCGTTCAGACAAACAAATTAGCGAAAGCTATGATTCGTGAATATAAAGCAAAGGAGGCAAATAAATAATGGAAAATAAACTTCATATTTCTGTGTCTCCTCATATACACAGTAAAAGAACAACACAAAAAGTAATGCTCGACGTGTTAATTTCACTTTTACCTGCAACTATTGCCGGCATTGTGATTTTCGGACTCGATGCACTCTTGGTTATTGCAGTTTGTGTTGCAGTTTCAGTTCTTTCAGAATTTCTTTTCACTAAAATTGTTAAGAAACCACAAACAGTAAGTGACTTAAGTGCAGCAGTAACAGGTTTACTTTTAGCACTTAACTTACCTGCAAACGTGCCACTCTGGCAAGCAGGTGTTGGTTCGCTTTTTGCAATCATTATTGTTAAATGCATTTTCGGTGGTATCGGTAGAAACGTTGTAAACCCAGCAATCACTGGTAGAGTGTTTATGCTTGTTGCATTCGCTTCTATGACAAAAGCAGCTTTCCCACTTGATTCAACTGCTGGTGCTACACCACTTCCTGGAATAACAGGTGGGTTGCAGGCAGCTGCTGAAGCAGGAACAGCTTTTGATGTTTCTACAGTAGCAACTCTCAAAGATTTATTACTTGGTAACGTTGGTGGCTCAATCGGTGAAACCTGCAAGGTTGCACTTCTTATTGGTGGTGTTTACCTCTTAGTAAGAAGAGTTATTACCTGGCACATTCCTGTTGCATTTATTGGCACTGCATTTATATTTAGTTTAGCGCTTCACAGCTTTGACCCAATGGCTGCATTAAGCCTTGTTCTTTCAGGTGGACTTCTTTTAGGTGCTATCTTTATGGCAACAGATTACGTTACTTCACCAACAACACCACTCGGCAAAATTATTTTTGGTATCGGTGCAGGTTTAATTACAGTATTGATTCGTGAATGGGGTATTTATCCAGAAGGCGTTTCTTTCGCAATTCTCATTATGAATATCCTTAATCCATATATTGATATGTTAACTGCACGTAAATTGTTTGGGGGTGCGAAGAAATGAAATATTTTAAAAGTGTAATTGCTTTAACAGCAATTTGTGCCGTTATTTCAATTCTTCTTGCAATTACAAATTTAATTACGGCTCCAATCATTGAAGAAAATGCTTCTGCAGCGGCAAACGAAGCACTTTTAGTAGTTTACCCTGATGGTGGCGATTTTACACAGGTTGATATTTCAACATTTGAGCTTCCTGCAACTGTAACCGATGCATATTCTGCAAGTAATGGTGGTTATGTTATAAAACTCCTTACTTCTGGTTATGGCGCTAATATGGTGCTTATGTGTGGTATCGACAGCGCTGGTACTGTTACAGGCGCAACTTGTCTTTCAAGTAGTGAAACTTTAGGTTATGAAAAAACTTATGGTGATACTCTTAAAGGTAAGACAACAGCTGATATTGATGCAGTTGAAACAATTTCAGGCGCAACAATGACAACTGCAGGTTATAAAAATGCAGTTAAAGATGCACTTAATGCTACAATCATTCTCGGTGGTGGCTCAGTAGATATCCGTTCAGAAGAAGAAATTCTTAATGATAATCTCTCTGAAGCACTTCCAGCTGCAGAAGGCAAATTCGTTTCTTGGTTTATGGCTGAAGCTTTAGAAAACGTTACTGCAGTTTATGAAGCAGAAAATGGTGCTGGTTACGTGCTCGTTTCTGGCGAAGAATTTATTGCAGTTGATAAATCTGGTGCAGTTCTTTCAAACGTTGCAGACGGCGTTAAAGCAACAATGGAAGCAAATGCTCAGTTAATAATCAATTCTTCACTTACTGAAATTGATATTACAGGTTATGCAGATATGCCTTCACAGGTTAAGAAAGCATATAAAACTGCAAGTGGAAACTATGTATTTGAATTAGGTGCAAACGGCTTTGGTATTAATGGTGACCATTACTACAATCCATCTGGTAAACAGATTGAAATCAAAGCATCTGCAACAAAAGACGGTAAAATTATTGCAGTTCTTACAACTGCGCAGTATGAAACTGATAATATCGGTTCTGCTTGTGCTAATGCTTCATTCTATACACAATTCAATGGCAAAACAGAAGCAGATTATAGCGATATTGAAGCAATTTCAGGTGCTACAATTACAACAAATGGTTATAAAACTGCTATCGGCAAAGTGTTTGAAGCAGTAAAAATTATGGAAGGGGTGGCTTAAATTATGAAAAAGACAAATTACTGGAAAATCTTAATTACAGGCCTCCTCAAAGAAAACCCTGTATTCGTTCTTATTTTGGGTACTTGTCCAACACTTGCTATGTCAAACTCAGTAACAAATGCGGTTGGTATGGGTCTCGCAGCAACAGCAGTTTTACTCTGTTCAAATGCTGTTATTTCATTACTTCGTAAAGTAATTCCGGATTCAGTTCGTATTCCTTGCTATATAGTTGTTATTGCAGGCTTCGTTACTTTGGTTGAAATGTTTATTCACGCATTTTTACCAGAACTTTATGAAAGTCTTGGTGTTTTCCTTGCGCTTATTACAGTTAACTGTATTATCTTAGGTCGTGCAGAAATGTTTGCAGGTAAAAATACAGTTGGTAAGTCAATCTTAGATGGTATCGGAATGGGTCTCGGCTTTACCATAGCACTTCTTGCTATGGCAACTGTACGTGAAGTATTTGGTGCTGGTACTTTTGCTGGTATTGAAATTCCATTTATGATTGACCACAAGATTGAAATTCTTGTTAAAGCTCCAGGTGGCTTAATGGTTTATGGTCTTTTAATTGCACTTGTTAATGTAATTACAAAAGGTAAAGCAATAAAGAAAAAAGAATTTAACTGTGCTGGTTGCCCATCTGCCGGTGTTTGCCATGGCGGATGCAAAGCAAATGAAGTTAAGGAGGGTGAATAATTATGTTTAAAACATTGATAGTTATATTGTTATCAGCAGTTTTAGTTAACAACTATGTTTTAAGACAGTTCCTTGGTATTTGCCCATTCTTAGGTGTTTCTAAAAAACTTAATCAGGCAGTTGGTATGGGTATTGCAGTTACATTCGTTATGTTACTCGCAACTGCAGTTACCTGGCCAATTCAGACTTTTGTTCTTAACAATTTAGGTCTTCAATATATGCAGACAATCGTATTTATTTTAGTTATTGCTGCATTAGTTCAGTTTGTTGAAATTTTCTTGAAAAAGTTTATTCCATCACTTCATAAGAGTCTTGGCGTTTATTTACCACTTATTACAACAAACTGTGCGGTTTTAGGTGTTACAATCAACAATATTAAAGATGGTTATAATTTTGTTGAAGCAATGGTAAGTGCATTAGGTTGCGGTCTTGGATTTATGCTCGCAATGGTACTCTTCTCAGGTGTTCGTTCAAGAATTGACGAGAGTGATATTCCAGAGCATTTCAAAGGGCTCCCTGCAACATTAATTGCAGCGTCATTCGTTTCACTTGCTTTCTTTGGTTTTGAAGGCATTGTTGAAAATTTATTCAAATAAGGTGGTGAGTGTAGAATGGATATGACAATGGATATAATGCCAATTTTAATAGCTTTAGGCGTTGTTGCTGGCGTTGGACTTATTTTAGGTATCGTTTTAGCACTCGCATCAAAGTTCTTTGCGGTTGACGAAGATGAAAAAGTTACACTCGTACGTGAAGCACTTCCTGGTGCTAACTGCGGTGCTTGTGGCTACACAGGTTGTGATGGTTATGCAGAAGCAGTAGCAAAAGGTGAAGCAGAGCCTAATCTCTGTATTCCTGGTGGTTCTTCAACTGCGGCACAGCTTTCAATTATTTTAGGTGTTAAAATTCAAGAACTTGAACCAAAAGTTGCTTTTGTAGCTTGTGGTGGTGACTGTGAAACAGCTAAATCAAATGCTATTTATGATGGTATCAAATCCTGTAAAGCAGCTTCTATGGTTTACGGTGGTCCGTTTGACTGTGCATATAGCTGTGTTGGTTGTGGTGACTGCGCTGAAGTTTGTCCTGTTAATGCAATTTGTGTTCATGACGGACTTGCTCACGTTGACCCAAGAGTATGTGTTGGCTGTGGTAAATGTGTAGGTACTTGCCCTAAACACATTATTAAGCTTCTTCCTAAAGAGACAAAAACTGCAGTTATGTGTAGTAACATTCAGAAGGGTGCCCTCGCTCGTACAAATTGTAAGAATGCTTGCATCGGATGTAAAAAGTGTGAGCTTAACTGTCCTGAAAAGGCAATTACAGTTGTTGATAACCTTGCAAGAATTGATTACGATAAATGTACAGGTTGTCGCTTGTGCGAAGAGAATTGTCCTACAAAGTGCTTAAAACCAATTGATTTTGCAAATAATAAGATTGGTTAATATGAGCAATAAAAGAAAAATTAAAAATGATATAATCCTTGCCGTTATCGTTATTGTGGTAGCGGCAACTGGATTACTTTTACTAAATATCTTTAAAACCGAAGGGGCTTTTGCTGTTATAAAAATAGATGGCAAAGAAACAGAACGCTATCCGCTTTCAGTAAATACTGAGGTAGTTATTGAAACAGGGGATGACGGCAGAAACACTTTGGTTATTGAAGACAACAAAGCCTTTATGAAGGATGCTAATTGTCCCGATAAAATATGTGAAGGTCACAGTAAAATTTCATATAAAGGCGAAACAATTGTGTGTCTTCCACACAAGGTTGTAATAGAAATTGTTGCAGATAAAACTACTGATGAATTAGATGCAGTTGTTTAATTTGTAACAGAAACGAGATTTTATGAGAAACAAAACCAGACGAATAGCACTTTTAGGTGTTTTGACTTCTGTAGCATTGGTTCTTTCTTATTTAGAAGTAATGCTGCCACCAATATCTACTGCAGTCCCAGGAATTAAAATGGGACTTCCGAATATTATAATAATTTTCGTGCTTTATAAGTTCGGTCTAAAAGAGGCAGTAACAGTTTCGCTAATAAGAGTATTTATTGTGGCGTTGATATTTGGTGGAAATATTATGACATTATCTTATAGCGTAGCAGGGGCGGTACTAAGCCTTGCTTTAATGACTTTATTTAAGAGGTTAAATCTTTTTTCAATTGTTGGTGTAAGTATAATAGGTGGTATCTCTCATAATCTCGGTCAGATTTTGGTTGCAATTTTCCTGTTTGATACAATACAGATAGGGTATTATATGATAGTTCTCTCAATTACAGGCACAATTGCAGGTGTTATAATTGGAATTATCAGTTCAATACTTGTAAAAAAATTAGAAAAACTTGTCTGATTTTTTTAAAGTTGTTAATTTATTGTTTATTTTTTAACAATGCTATTGACAATAAGAGGGAAATTTGTAATAATCAACTTTAGAGTGAAAACTCTATTTTGCAAGAAAAAATAAAAGTTAAAGGAGAAGATTAAAATGAAAAAGATTCTCAGTCTTGCACTCGTATTAGTAATGGTATTATCAGTAGCAGCTTTAGTTGGTTGCTCAGGCGACAAAACAAACACAGACGATGCTGCTACACTCAAGTTCGGCTTAGGTGTTGTTTCTAACTTCGGTGAAGCAAAAGATGCTGATGGCGAAACAAACGGCGCAGGCGAATTCAATACAACAGCAGTTGCTGTTCTTCTTGACGCAGAAGGTAAAATTGCTGCTATCGACCTTGATACAGCACAAATCAAAACTGCTTGGACTTCAGAGGGTAAAATTGTTGCAACAGAAGACCTTAGAACTAAGTATGAAAAAGGCACAGATTACGGTATGGCTGCATACGGTAAAAAACACGATGGCACAGAGGGTGCTGTAAAAGAATGGAATGAACAGGCTGATGCATTTATGGCTACAGCTAAAGGCAAAACTCTTGCAGAAGTAAAAGCTCTTGTGGCTGAAGATGGTTATGCAACAGGCGACCTTGCAACAGCAGGTTGTACAATCCACGTAACAGATTTTATTGGCGCTCTTGAAAAAGCTGTTAACTCAGCTGCAGATTCAAAAGCTACTGCAAACGACAAACTTTCAATTGCTCTCGTAGCTGCTAACTCACACTCAAGTGCAGATGCTACAGAAGAAAAAGCTGGTCTTGCTCAGATTGATACAAC
>JAZNCY010000062.1:0-5727 GCA_045587825.1 Acutalibacteraceae bacterium | reverse complement strand
ACGCAATAAAAATTCTATCATTTAAAGTTATCATAAACTAAAAATGATAGAATTTTGTTGTTTTATTAACTGGTAATTACAATCAAACGCATAGCGTTTCCGAAATTCTAAATTCTCAATTTTCAATTAAATTAAAATTATGCATTGTGCATTGTGAATTATGCATTCAAATTAGTTTGCTCCAATAACAAAACTAAGCCCTACAAATGCAACATAAATGCCAAGCATTAAAATACCCTGCCAGCGAGAAAGCTTTTGCTTTATCATTGTTGGTACTGTGAGTATGAGCATTACAGCGAGCATTACAGGAATATCTAAAACAAATGATGAATTAATTCCGTTAATCAAGCCGGATGCAGGAACTTCGAATGGATTAATTGTAATAGCCGTACCACTAACAAGAACTAAATTGAAAAGGTTTGCACCGATAATATTACCGAGTGAAAGTGAACCGTGACCTTTTGCAAGTGATGTAATAGCAGTTACAAGTTCCGGGAGCGATGTACCTAAAGCAACTATAGTAAGACCGATAACTGCATCTGAAACACCGAGTGCTTTTGCTACGATTGTTGCGTTATCAACAAGTAAGTCTGCACCAATTGCGATAACTGCCGCACCAAGAACCAACATAATAATATCTTTTAAAAGGCTATCTTTTGTGCCTTTTTCTTTTGATTCAACAACGTGGTCTTCGCCACTTTTTGCTTCTAATTCTTCTTCACTTGTGAGAGCACCAAGTTCTTCTTCTTTTTCAACAACCTCAATAGGTGCTGCGCTCTTTTTCATTCTTAAAACAGTTGTTACCATATAAACAACGAATGTAATAAGTAAAAGAATACCGGTTAAACGAGAAAATTCGCCTGTAATGTAAGCAGTACCACAATAGAACGCTGCAGAGCCAAAGAAGAAAGCAACTGGTAAAATCATACTTTTTCTTGCTGCCGGGCCTGGTTTTACTGCAATAGTAATAGCCGCAATTAAAGATGTGTTACAAATAATTGAGCCTATTGCATTACCATAAGCAATAGAGCCATTACCGCCAGCCGCTGCACCTGCTGAAACCATTACTTCAGGGAGTGTAGTACCAATTGAAACAACAGTTGCACCAATTAAAATTTCTGGCAAATGGAAACGACGAGCAATACCTGTTGCACCATCAACAAACCAGTCGCCACCCTTAATGAGTAACACAAATCCTACCGCTAATAAAAGCACTGGAACTAATAATTCTGACATTTTTAAAAACCCCTTTTATTAATATATTTTTTATATTAACATAATTTTTCTATTTATTCAATTATTAAATTGACCTTATTGAATCAACAGGCTTCTTCTTTGCAGCATTATATACTGGCAAGAACGTTGCAACAACTGCAGTTGCTACCGCAATTCCCACTAACACGCCAAACGAAGCAAAGCCAAACACCATAAGAGATGCGCCAATTTCTGTTGCTAACATAATATTCATTATTTTACAGGCAATTATTGTGGTAACAGTAGAAACTAAAACACAAATTGCAGCAATAACAAATGACTCAGAGAAGAATATTTTAAATACGTCTATGCTTCTTGCACCAACAGCTCTTAAAATACCAATTTCTTTAATTTTGTTGCTTATAGAAACTGAAATAAAGTTAGAGAAAAGAAGCACTGCAAATACTGCTAACACTAAACCTACATATAAAAATGCTGTTGACAACTCTTTTACTGTATGGTCCACAGACTCTAACTGGTCTATAAAATTACCCGCTAATGCTAATCTACTATCGTTTTCTGACCAATTTTTATTTTCATAAATCGCCCAGAAATCATTAGCAAGCTCTTCTGAATACTCAAAAGGTAAATATATATTTGTGTAAACAGCAGAGTTTTCTTCTACGTAATTTGTTTTTGTTTCAGCGTAATAATCAAGTGTGTTTTTCTGAGAATCCCAGATTGTTTTGAACGCTTTATCTGAAATAACAATTCTACCCATTGAATAATTATTTCGTTCTTCGTAATATACACCTATTATGTTAAATTCTTCTATATCACCAAAAATTATATTGTTATTTTTATCATAAAGCTTAAGACCAAATTTTATTTCGCCATTACTGTTTTTGAGATACTGTAAAATCTCATCGATTTTTTCGTCAATCTCTTCTTTAGTATATGCAGTAAATATATCTTCATCAGTTTCGATATCATAACTATATTCACCGCCCTGAGAAACGTTATTTGCTATTTCACCAAGTCGATAATATCTGTCTGAATAGTAGCCACTATCAGCAAGATTATAAAAATACTCTGATGCAACAGAAGCTAACGCTATTGAAGAGATTATTGCATCTCGTTCTTCTAAATTCGTCTTTTCAGGAGAAACAAATTTAATTTCATCGTTTAATCTGAAGTTCGAATAATCCATATAACAAGCATTTGACCAGTCTGGGAAATTATATGTTTCATTATGGTTTACTGCTACAGTTGCTTCTGTGTAATTATAAAGACTTTCAACATATTCTGTGTTTTCCTGAGACAATGTTTTTAAATGATTTTCTGTAACAAAGGCAATAAGATAAATGCCATCTGTAAGAAGCAGGTTATAATCCATAAGAAGCGTTTTGCTTTCTTCTGTTGATTCTTTTAATATCTCATACTCGGCTGGTAACTGTGGCACCCTTAAAATACCTGTGATTTTATAATCAATACCACCTAAAACGACACTTTTGCCAATAATATCCTCTGCACTTTTAAGGTTCAGAGCTTCATTCTGACTACCAAACACACCACAATTATAAAGCATATCTGCTGTGTATGACGTAATCATCATTTCGTTATCATTAATTGGGTACTCGCCAATTATGTCGTTTCTTAAACCATTATCCTCTGGTAAAACTGCAAATGCACTTACGTTTGTAACCCAATATGGATTAGTAGTCTGTCGTACGCTGAAATTAGCACTGTAATTAACACCACCAAAAGCATTTGCGCCAAAGGTTTTTGCCTGTGCTTTGAGGTCCTCGTTTGTAAATTTGCCGGATGTAACTGATTCATATTCAGTTTCACCTGCAATTTTATCTACCCACTTCACCTGAGTTTTAAATTCTTTTTTAAGCTGAATCATAGAATTGTCTGAGTCAGCCATTGTCTGCAAGAATGTTGCTTCACTATCATAAAAATTAAGTGTAGTAAGAAGCGAGAAAAGAACAAAAGCAATAGTACAGAGAAGTATTGTTAAAACAAGTCTAAATGGCTTATTCTTAAGACTTGAAACGCCAATTTTAAAGGCGTGCTTCAATGGTAACTTAGAACGTATAAATTTACTCTCATCACCTGTGTACTCTTTTTCAATCAATTCAGAAATATTTGTATCTTTAAATACTTCTTTTTCACCATTTTCACTTATGCGACTTGCTTTTTTGAATTTTTTTACGTCTCTTTCGCCGTTTGCAATAATAACGTCTTCTTTTGAATTCTTTAAGAAATTTTTTATTTTCTCAAAATCACTATCTGTAAGCTCTGCGCCATTTTTAACACAAAGCACGTCGCCAAAGGAATTGATATTCTCAGTTAATTCTTCTGTTTTAACTTCTGTTTTTGTAACGTCAGAAAGAATTTTACCATCTTTTAATTCAATTATTCTGTCGCCGTATTCTTCAGCAAAATCTCTGTCGTGAGAAACAACTACAATGAGCTTGTCACGAGAAAGCTTTTTAAGAGTTTCAAACACTTGCTTACCAGTAGCAGAATCAAGTGCGCCCGTAGGCTCATCTGCCATAATAATTTCAGGCGATTTTATAAGAGCACGTGCTATTGCGATTCTCTGCTTCTGACCACCTGAAAGGGTATTAGGCTTACGCTTTGCAAAGCCCTCTAAATCAACGTCTTTAAGTAATTTATTAATTGACTCTTTATCTTTAGGCTTACCCTGTAATTCAAGCGCCAAAGCAATATTATCTTCAACAGAAAATTCATCTAAAATATTATATTCCTGAAAAATAAAACCAACAAAGGTGTTTCTGTAGCTGTCAAAATCACTTTGTGTAAAATCCTTACTGCTTCTGCCTTTAACAATAATTTCGCCCTCTGATGGTGCATCGAGACCACCACACACATTAAGAAGCGTTGACTTACCACTACCTGATTTACCAAGCAAAAATACTAAGCCTTTTTCTGGAAACTGAATTGACACACCATCAAGTGCATCTGTAACAACATCATTTTTAGTTTTATAAATCTTTTTAAGATTTTTAACCTCTAACATATTGTCCCTCACATATCCGTACAAATTTTCAGTGTATATTATACCATAAATAACTACATTTGTAAATATTAAGAGAGCCGACACCCTTGCCGACTCTCTTTTGTTTAGGGTGAAAGGAATTATCCGAACCGTGTTTTTTATAGACGGATTTCCGTTCGCTCTTCGTTAAAATACTCGCAAATCCGTTAGGATTTACTGCGTTTTTGCCTTATCTGAGCGAAAAATACTTAATCACAAAATTCTTCGACCTTAAACGGATGAGGTTTCGAGATATTTTGTTCGTATTTGACTGCAGACAGGCTGTCGCCTTTCAAAGGCAAATCGGGCAAAAGAGCCGAAACCTCGCCATTTAAGGCTGGTTCGGATATGCTTTACCCACTCTACTTACTATTTACAAATTTAATAAGCTTCTGCCAATCCTCACGGCTAAAATAATGTGTACCTTTTCTCATATGGTAACCTATGTCACCATTAAAGAATTCGTCATTAGCTTCTGCAAAGCGGTTTTCACACTCGAAACCATTTTTAAATGCAGGTGAAGCCGCAACACAAGCTAATTGTTCAGATTGCGGATGTGCCCAGGCATCTTCTTTTGCACTACCTATAAGCACGTATCTTGGTGCAATTGAAGCAATTAAATAATGCTGGTCAAATGGCATAGCACTTTCATTTTTTGAGTATTTCTGATAATTCTCACAAAACCAGAACGGGAAGCGGTCGCAAATATCTTCAACTGTTTCACCAGTAGTACCCCTTGCAAGTGCAGCGCCACTACAACCCGAATCGTTTGAATAACTGAATTTAAAGCGTTCGTCAAACATAGCCGCTACAAGAGCAGTTTTACCGAGTCTTGAATGACCACAAACAATGCTTCTTTCTAAATCTAATCTATCAGAAAGAGTTTCGGCGTAATCAAGCACCCTACTTGCCGCCCACGCCCACATAGCAATTTTGCCTGAATCGTCTGGGTTTCTTTTACCATCTGGGAAAAGTATACCAGCAAGACCATTTGTAAAATCGTTATCATCAGATGTAACATCTTCATAGCAAACTGTTAAAACTGCAAAACCATTGTCAATAATTTCTTCTGTTGGCTGGTATCTGTCGGGGTTAGCGTCTCTGAAATTCACGTGAATAAAAAATGGGTGTTTTTCGTTATCATTAGGTAAAACTTCATAAAATGGGAAAGAAAAATCTTTACCATTTAAAATACCCTTGGCAATTACCTTATATATACTCGCCTTATTCGCACAAAAACGTGGAACCATAGGCTCCTCTTCTTTTATAAACTCTAATTTCTCTGGTTCTGGAAGCTTTTTGCCATAAATCTCATTTTGTAAAATTCCAATCATTTCTTCTCGGGATTTAAGTTCAGGCAAATTTCTGCTTTTTAATTCTTGTTGCAACATAGTTTTAACTCTTTCTTTTTATTTTTTACAATTATTTTTTCTTTTAATATTTAACACTGGAGATAAATCGTCATC
>JAZNCY010000061.1:0-2641 GCA_045587825.1 Acutalibacteraceae bacterium | reverse complement strand
AACTCATATTACCTTAAAGAGGTTTCTATAGGTAAAAACGTTTCTTTTATAAGTGAGAATGCTTTTTTTAGAAGTTCAGTGGAAAGTTTCTTGATTTCTTCAGAAAATCAATGTTATTTCTCAGAGGGGCCTGCAATTTATAATTCAGATGGTGAATTGTATTATTATAGTAGACCTGGTAGTGCAAAGGTTCTTTATATTGGTGAAAGAGTAACAAGCATTTCTGATGAACAACTTAAAGAATTTTCATCTCTTACTGAGTATCAGGTAGATGAGAATAATAAGATTTATAGTTCAAGAGATGGTCTCCTTTATAAAAATTCGGGTAAGCTTCTTTTTAATGTTCCACAAAAATATAATGAGGATTTAAGTGTTACAAGTGATACAGAAGCTGTAGGGGATTTTGCCTTTTATAAAGTGAATATACCAACACTTAAGTTCCTTGGAGATACCAGACTACAGGCTGGTATATTACAGAATGCAAAAATTGAAAATTTGTACTTTTATAACGTTAATATTTCTCTTGAAGATTTGTTTTATGGGTATCCCGAATTAAAAAGTGTTACCATAACAAACCAGACAGATGATATTCCAGAACGCTTTGCATTCCAATGTAAAATTGAAAACATCACCATAAATGGCAGTAGCAAAAAGCTTGGTGCTTCGGCTTTTAGTTTAGGTGAGTTTAAAAACATAGCCTTACCTGATTCGCTGAAATTAATAGGTGATAATGCTTTTAATAATACAAAGCTTGAATCAGTTTATCTTGGTAAAGCCTTAGAGGATATCGGATATGCAGCGTTTTATTTCTGTAATGTTCCAGAAATAGAGTTACCTGAAACAGTTTTAACAATAGGTGATTCAGCATTTTTTGGTACTAAATTTACCAATATCATATTAGGCGATAAAATACAGAGCGTCGGCGAATATGCATTCAGTGGCAGTAGCCTTAAGAAAGCTGTAATCAATGAAAAAATTGTTGATATGTCAGATATGATTTTCCAGAACTGCAAAGACCTTGAAATTGTAGTTATAGGAAGCAAGGTGTCAAGAATAGGCGATTTGGCATTCCAGAACTGTAACCACCTTAATACTGTTGTTATACCAGATAGTGTTAAAGAGATTAGCGAAGATGCATTCAGCGGTGCCAATGAAGATGTAGTTATTTTCTGTAATCCGAATTCTTATGCTCAAAGCTATGCTGAAAAATATAATATTAAATATACAACCTTAGTGCTTGATTCTATTCCAAATCAGACCTACACAAGCAAACCGATTGAGCCAGAGGTAAACGCTAAAGCAAATAATCAAAAATTAACACTTAATGAAGAATATACTCTTGATTTTTTCGACAATATTAATGTCGGCAGAGCAAAGGTGGTTGCAAAAGGTCTTGGCGATTTCAGGCACCTTGTAGCAACAGCTCACTTTGAAATTTTATCTAAACCGGTAAGTGATGTTGTAGTGACATCTTATGATATTTATTACCATCCAAAAGGAAGCGAACCAAAGTTAAGTCTTTATATCGGGGAGAATAAATTGGTTCAGGGTGTGGATTATGAAATTCTGGATAATGGTAATAGTGTTAAAAATGTTGGTACTTATAATGTAACAGTTAAAGGTATCGGTAATTTGACAGGCACCTACAATACCACTTATAAAATACTACAAAGAAGTATCACGGTATCCACAATTAAATCGGGGGATGAATTAGTTGTTACGGATTCTGGATATACACTTGTAGAAGGTACAGATTACATTGTAGAAAATCGTGTAGATGAAAATGGCGACGAAAAAATCGTTGTTGTTGGAATTGGTAACTACACTGATGAAAAAATATATGAGGAAAAAGGAGATTTATTCCCTGATATATTTACAAATGTAATCACCTTGTTGTTAGATTTACTGAAGAAACTGTTCAGTATATTCTGATACCGGTCTTTTCACACCCAAAAACCCGACTGCTGAATGCAGTCGTGTTTCCCTTTTTTAGATTTCGTATTATTCTTGCAGCGAATTAAACACCTAAAACATTTCTCAATGGTATCCAGAGGGCTATTATAATAAGGCAAACAATATCAAACGCCTTGAATGGTGCAATATAATTGAATTTACCTTCTTTTAAATATCTTTTTGCTGAGAAAAAATATACCCACAAAATGTAAAACGCTTCAAGTGGAAACATATAGTTAAAAGCTAACGCTTCTTTGAAATTTAACTTTAAAATACTACCAACAAAATGTGTGTTGCCACAACCAGCACACTTAAAGTCAGTTAAAGTGTGAACAGGGCATTTAAAACCAAAGCCTGTAATCTCGTAGACGACATATAGCAGTAACCCGATTACACACGAAAGCGTAGTATAAATAATAAGACGCTTCAGCCGATGTTTTTTTATTTCACTCATAAAATCACCACTTAAGGTGACGGGAGTCAACCCCGTACGCCTAAAATTTAAATCTTTCGGCACATTAAGCCGTTTTTTGTCTTGTTATAATGATTGTAATTAGTCGAAACGCAGTTGCGTTTCGAAAAGCCGACTTTATCGGCTTTTCGCAAAATTGTTTTTCGTAAATACAATTTTGCATTACAGTCATTGAAAGGATTATAGTCGAATTTTCGAAGAAAATTCGATACCAAA
>JAZNCY010000060.1:0-6735 GCA_045587825.1 Acutalibacteraceae bacterium | reverse complement strand
TTCAAAAACAAAAAAATTAAAAACTCAAAATTAAAAAAGATGTTTTTTAAAAATAAAAACCAAAAATTCAAAAGTCAAAAATCAAAAAATGAATTCCAAAAAACAAAAAACTAAAAATTTGAAAAGCAAAAATTAAAAACTAAAAATCAGAAAATTTCAAAACAAAAACTCTAAGAATAAAAATAATCCAAAAATTAAAAAACAAAAAATATTGCAAATAACCAAAAATAAAACTTCGGTTTTTTATTTGTCCGAAGTTTTATTTTTATTTTTTGTTTTTTATTTATATTTTTAACATTATAAATTTTTAAGTCTTTCTGTTGCTTGTTTGTAGCCCTGACGCTGCGCTAACTGGTAGTATTCCTTAGCTTTAGCGGTGTTTCCAGTCACTTCATAAAATACACCTAAATTATATGATGCTTTAAAAGTACCACAACCAACTACGCCTTCATAATATTTATTTTCACCAATTTCCAAACATTTTAAAAATGATTTTTCAATTTCAAAAAAATATTCCATATATTTTTCTACATTTGCTAAAACTGTCTGCATATAATAAACGCCACAAGCAAAATAAAAATCAGGCTCCGAATTAAATTTATTTTTTTCTTTTTCTATCAATTCTAATCCATCATCATATTTTTTTAATTCTAATAAATTATATAAATATGAAACAATTCCAACCTTACGATAATTAGCAGTAACATTTTTTGAATTTTCATAAAATTCTTTGAAATATTTATCTGCCTCTTCATATCTTTTTAAAACCCATAATGTTTTTGAAATCTGATAAAGTGTATAAGGATTTTTAGAATCTTCTTTATATTGTTCTAATAATATTTCTAAATTTCTTTCACCTTTACCATCCTGAAGATATCCGTCGTGGTCAAAAGTGAGTGGAAGTATAACACCTTCTAAGTCTGTATCAAGTTGCTCGTGAATTGCACCACGATATTTAACACCTTTTGGTATTAAACGAGGTATGTGAATTTTACTTTTACTTATTTCACCATCAGATTCTTTGTATGAGTTCATTAACTCAATATACCCTATGGATTTTTCTCCAGATAAAAACTTCTCTATATCTTTTCTTTTGCCACTGATTAAATATTCATCCGCATCAAGAACTAAATTCCAATCACATTCTGATTGCTCTAACGAGAAATTACGTGCCTTAGAAAAATCATTAACCCAATCGAAGTGTGAAACATGAGCACCGAATTTTTTTGCGATTTCTACTGTTTTGTCAGTAGAGCCTGTGTCTGTTATGTAAATTTCATCAACAAGGTTTCTGACAGCCTTTAAGCACTTTTCGAGTGAGCGCTCTTCATTCTTGACTATCATAACCAAAGCTAATTTCTTTTTATCTGCCATAAAAATCTCCTTGTCGCTTATTTTCGACCATTTAAATACCTTGAAGCCTTTAAAATCAACGTTTGTGTTTTTGAGTCCTTTATGAGACCCTTCATCACCATTTCTTCTGCTTCGCTAAGTGGCATTTCTAAAACATTAATAAACTCATCTTCGTCTAAATCCTGCTCACCTGAAACCAAATCAGTTGCTAAGTACAAATGAATAATTTCGTCGATAAGTGCTGGTGTTGTATACATTTCACCTAAATAAACAATATTGTTTGCACTAAGACCTGTTTCCTCACGAAGCTCGCGCTTTGCAGCCTCTAAAGGCTCTTCACCTTCATCTAATTTACCAGCAGGTGCTTCTAAAGTAACTTTATTAAAGGCGTATCTGAACTGGTTAACAAATATAACATTACCATCCTCTTTAATTGGCAGTACACAAACTGCACCAGGATGTCTTATTACTTCTCTTACACCTTTTTTGCCATTAGGTAATAATATTTCATCACGATACAAGTGAATTGCAACACCGTCGAATATTTCTTCTGAAGAAAGCTTTTTTTCTGTTAATTCCATATAAGCACAACCTTTTTATTATATGAATTTATTTTAACATATAATAATTTAACTTGCAACAATTATAAAGACATTATATAATAAAAGATGAAACGGGGTGTTTTCAATGTATTTATATATAATAAGACACGGTGAAACCTATGGAAATTTAAATGGTGACGGTTTTACTGAAACAGATTTGACCGACAAAGGCTTAAAACAAGCATTCCTCTTAGGAGAGCGCTTTAAAGACGAAAAAATAGACGCTATTTATACAAGCACGTTGATAAGAGCAGTAAGAACTGGTGGCGAAATCTACAAATACCACAAAAACGCTAAATTTAACATTTTTACGACATTAATGGAAAAAGGTACTGATAAAGATTACACTGGACTTCCCGACGATGTTTTACAGAATATTATACCTGACGCTGTAATACGCGACAGAACACCTTTAGGTGAAGAAACTCAGGAAAAAGCACTCGAAAGAGCAAAAAAAGTTATTAACACAATTCTCACTGAAAACGATGACAACAGTAACGTTGTTATTGTTGCTCACGGAATGTTTAATACATATTTAATTTTAGCTGCCACAGGCTTAGGATTAATACCAGACTTCAATTTCTCACAGGATAACACAGGCGTTACTCTTATCAGGTATTTATATGAAAACGGCGTAAAAAAGACAAAATTAACTTACGTGAATGACTGCACACATTTAATTCAGCGCCATCCTAATTCCTAATTCCTAATTCCTAATTCCTAATTCCTATTTCCTAATTCCTATTTCCTAATTCCTATTTCCTAATTCCTATTTCCTAATTCCTATTTCCTAATTTCTATTTCCTATTTCCTAATTCCTATTTCCTATTTCCTAATTCCTAATTCCTAATTCCTATTTCCTATTTCCTATTTCCTAAACAAAAAAGAATTCGCTTTTGCGAAGTCTTTTTTATAAGTCGGTAAAACTGTAAGCCGGGTTTTGACGTTTATGGCAATCATCTATCTAGACCTTGCGTTGCCACAAGGTTCAAGCCACCCTTCGGGGTTGCGAATAATTCGCTGTCCGGCAAACTCCCCATTCGGTGTTGCATCAAGTAGGGTTTACATGGCAGTATTGTCTCCAATACCCCGGTGAGCTCTTACCTCGCCTTTCCACCCTTACCGTAAAAACGGCGGTATATCTCTGTTGCACTTTCCCTAAGGTTACCCTCGGCGGCCGTTAGCCGTTACTCTGCCGTGTGATGCCCGGACTTTCCTCGTCTGTGTTACCACATCCGCGACTGCCCATTTTACCGATAACTTATTTTATTATATTTCTTTTTATTAGTCAAGGTCGGTATTTTCAGACCTCGAATTTTCAAGAAAACGCCAAAACACCTTATTTTACGCCATTCTCATTGATATATCAAAGGCTGTAACAGAATGAGTTAAAGCACCTATTGAAAGAATATCTACACCTAAAAGTGCTACTGAGCGAAGTCTTTCTGGTGTTAAGTTACCTGAGGCTTCAAGTAAGGCTTTCTTGTTAACTATTTTAACTGCTTCTGCCATAGTATCGTTATCCATATTATCAAGCATAATAATATCTGCACCAGCAGAAAGAGCTTCTTTAACTTCATCTAAAGTTCTTGTTTCAACTTCAATTTTAACTGTATGACCTATTTTCTCTCTTAATGCTTTTACTGCAGGTGTAATTCCACCTTTTGCATCAATGTGATTGTCTTTAAGCATAGCACAATCTGAAAGATTGTAACGATGATTTTTGCCACCACCACAGGTTACTGCATATTTCTGTAAAGAACGAAGACCTGGTAAAGTCTTTCTTGTATCTGCAATAGTAGCTTCTGTGCCTTCAATCTGCTTTACACACTCGTTTGTAAGAGTTGCAATACCACTCATATGCTGAAGAAGATTAAGTGCAGTTCTTTCGCCCTTTAAGAGATAAATTGTTCTGCCCTCTATTTCTGCTATTACATCACCTTTTTTGACATTTTCACCGTCTTTTTGATATAAAGTGTATGTAAACTCTTCATCTAAAAGACTGAAAACTCTCATAGCAACCTCTATACCACAAAGCACACCATCTGCTTTTGCAATAAACTTTGCTTTGCTTTTTTCATTTTCGTCGAGCAAATAATCAGTAGCAACATCAATATAGTTTATATCTTCACTTATTGCTCTCTTAATTACATCATCTACATAAAATTGTGGCAAAATCATTTGTCTGCCTCCCTTAAAATAATATAAGCAACTGTTGCGAGAGAAAGTGCCTCACAATAGTCTGCCGTTACGGCAAATTTACCATTTCTCAATCTGTTAAGAATTGATTCAATTCGTTTTTTACCCTGATGAATTGCACCCTCATCTGGTATTACAAAATATGCTTTTTGCATTATTTCTCTTATTTCTGTTCTTGTACCTTTGGGAAGTGGAGCACCATTGTAGTCTATTTTCTCTTCTGGTTGTTCTTTTACTGCATAGAAGTTTGCATCTATACATCTCATAATATCTTCTGCTGCACGTCTGCCGAAAACAAGTGCTTCTAAAAGTGAATTACTTGCAAGTCGGTTTTTTCCGTGTACACCAGTACAAGCACACTCACCTGCCGCATAAAGTCTTGGCAAGGTGGTTTTTGCATTAAGGTCTGTTTCAATACCACCCATAAGGTAATGCTGACACGGGAAAATTGGTATCAAATCTTTACTTATATCAACACCTTGTGTCAAACATCCGGCATAAATACCAGGAAAACGTTTTTTTAGATACTCTTCACCTTTATAACGGATATCAAGATAGAAGTTATTACTACCAAGTCTCCTTGATTCCATAATAATCGAGCGAGAAACAACGTCACGTGGTGCTAATTCAAGACGGCTGTCATATCTGTCCATAAATCTTTCTTTATTGCAGTTTAAAAGATATGCACCCTCGCCACGAACTGCTTCACTTATTAAAAACTGCTCACGATTAGCGCCATTAAATGCTGTCGGATGGAATTGCACATAGCTTAAATTTTTAATTGCTGCACCCATTTCATAAGCTAATCTTATTCCGTCACCAGTTGCAACAGATGGGTTTGTTGTGTATTTGTAAACTCTGCCTATACCACCAGAAGCTAAGAGGCAGAATGAAGCATATACAGTTTTAAATTCACCATCACGCATAATAGTCGCTTTAAAACCATTGGTTATTCTCGACATAGACGTTACCATTGTGTTATCACAAAGTGTAACATTAGATAACTCTTGTACTGCCAGTAGCAATTTATCGACCATCTCTTTACCAGACGTGTCTTTATGGTGAAGAATCCTTCTTTTAGAATGACCACCTTCGAGTGTTTTAATGAGGTTACCATTTTCATCTCTGTCGTACTCTACGCCATATTCTATTGTGCGAAGAACATCTTTCGGACCTTCTTCAACTAAAACTCTTACTGCCTCTGAATCATTTTCATTTTTACCTGCAATCAAAGTATCTTCAAAATGAAAATCGTAACTATCATTTTCTAAATCGAGCACACAAGCAACGCCACCCTGTGCTAAAGAACTGTTTGAAATATGACGTTCTTTTTTTGAAAGCATAAGTATGTTTACCGTAGGTGGAAAGTTAAGCGCAGCATAAAGTCCCGCTATACCACTACCTACGATTACAACGTCATATGCTCTTTTAAGTTCAGAAAGTTTCATTTTCATCAACCTAATTCTAACATTCTATCAATACTTTTAAGTGCTTTTTTTCTCAAAGCTTCATCTAATTCAATGCTCTCGCCTTGTTCGCCTATTACAGCTCTATAAACATCTTCGAGCGTTGTAATTTTCATATCTTCACAAACAAGCTTTTCTCTTGAAAGCTGAATGAATCTTTCACCATTCTCTTCGTGAGTTGAAAGATAATCAACAACACCAATTTCTGTACCTATAATAACTTTACCACTCTGACTTTTTGCATATTTAATAATCTCAGAGGTTGCACCAATCATATCAGCGTGCTCTAAAACTTCCTCAGGAGATTCAGGATGCACTGCAAAAAGGGCTTCTGGGTGTTCTTTTTTGAGTTCAATAATATCCTCTTTTGTGAGTTTATTATGAACAGGACAGTAACCATCCCAGAGAATAATATTCTTTTCAGGAATCTGCTTTTTTACGTAAGATCCTAAATTTTTATCAGGAATAAAAAGAATATCTTTATTCGGTAACGCTTTTACAATCTTTAATGCAGATGAGCTTGTAACACAAACGTCACACTCAGCCTTTAAAGCGGCAGTAGTGTTTATATAAGCAACAACCGCTGTATCTGGGTTATTCTTTTTAAATTCACGTACCCTTTCAGGTGAAATCTGCTCTGCCATAAGACAAGTTGCAGATGGCACCGGCAATATAACCTCAGTTTCTGGTGAAAGAATTTTTACACTCTCAGCCATAAATCTTACGCCACACATTATAACTCTTTTCTCTTTTAAAGCCTTTGCTTTCTGACTTAAAAAGAAGCTGTCGCCTGTTATATCCGCAATGTCAATAATATCAGGATTCTGATATGTGTGAGCAAGTATTACTGTATCACGTTTTTTTGCTTCTTCTACAATTTTTGATTTTAATTCGCTGACTGTCATAAATCATACCCCTTTGATACAATTATATAGCACCAGATTTTCCTACTATAATTATACCATTAATTTAATATAACACAATATTAAATTTCCCAAAAATGCAAGAATATATTTAATGCTTTTTGTAAATAACTTAAAACTTTATTGAAGCTATTGCAATAAATTGACCATTATTGTAGAATATATGATTGTAAAACTAATAATTGGAGAAGA
>JAZNCY010000059.1:0-6922 GCA_045587825.1 Acutalibacteraceae bacterium | reverse complement strand
CCCTGAAAATAACTGGGATATTGTAGACGATTAAAAAATTAAACTGCAAGAGTTTTTGCTCTTGCAGTTTGGTTTTTTTATTTAATTATTTTGTAAATTCACCAGGTGTCATACCGAATTCATCTTTAAAGCATTTAATGAAGTAGCTTTCAGTGCTGAAACCAGTTTCTTTAGCTACATCTGAAAGTGTAGCACCACGGGAAAGCATCTCTTTTGCAACACCTAATCTTTGTGATTTAATATATTGTGGAATTGTTGTGTTAAATGATTTTTTAAAGAGTAATGATAAATGGTCTTTCGAAATACCGATTTCGTTAGCTAAATTATCAAGCTTCAAATCATCAAAAAGACGTGAAGAAATAATCTTTAAAGCCTCTCTTACTGCTTTAGGGTGTGTGTTGCTTTGAATTTTATTAACGAGAGTTACAAGCTGAAGGCTCTTTTTAAATAAAAATTGTAAAATATCGCTTTCAGCAGTTAAACCATCAATCTGCATAATTGCATCATCAGTAAAAGCGTAACAAGCTTTTTCATCTGCACCACCAGAGATTGCATATCTTGTAGCAATAGCAATGGTGTTTATTGCCCAGTATTTAAGTGGGCGAGTGTCATCAGAAGAAAGCTTACTGATAACTAAATCGCTTTTTAAAAGCATTTTTATCATTTCATTAACACCTTCAACGTCACCACGGCTAATACTTGAGAAAAATGCGTTTTCAATCTGGTGGGTAGTAGCGTTTTCAGGAAGAACAGATACATTATTCATAAAATCACTCCTATAATTTTATAAAATAATAATAACATATAAGAAAAGTTTAATCAAGTATTTTTATTAAATAAAACGATTTTTTGTTATTTACTGAAAAGTGAGGATGTGTTATTATTTGTTTGGTGATATTTATGGTAAAAGAAATAATGCACGATGAAATTTTTTTAGCGCAAAAAGCAGAAACTGCAACAAAAGATGATTTGTATATTGCAGATGATTTAAAAGACACGTTAGAAGCAAATAAAGAAAAATGTGTCGGTATGGCTGCAAATATGATTGGAATAAATAAAAAAATAATTATTTTTGAAAATGAAAACAAAGAATATATTGTAATGTTTAATCCAGAAATAATTAAAAAGCAAGAGTCTTTTGAAGCAGAAGAAGCCTGTCTGTCATTACAGGGTTACCCAAAGAAAACTAAAAGATATAAATTAATAAAAGTTCGTTGGCAGAACGAAAGCTTTGAGTGGAGAATTAAAACATTTACAGGCTGGACTGCCCAGATAATCCAACACGAAATAGACCATTGTGACGGTATTTTAATATGACGAAAGAAATAATTTTAAATAATAAAAAAATAAATTACGAATTAAATATTAAAAATGTAAAAAATCTGAATTTGAGAATTAAGCCGGATGGTACAATTTCTGTTTCGGTAAATAATAAAATATCACAGGAAAGAATAAATTTATTTTTAACAGAGCATTCCGATTTTATTTTTAATGCTTTAAAAAAATATGAAGAAATATCAAAAAATAAACCTGGAGAAAATAAATTGATTACCGGAGAAAAAATAAAAATTTTAGGAACAGAACGAAATTTAATTGTTGAGCAAGGAAATAAAAATAATATTTTTTGTAATGAAAATTATTTTATTTTAACTGTTGAAAATTCAGGCGATTTTGAATTAAAACAAAAAATAATTGAAAAATGGAAAAAGGAACAAGCTATTAAATTAATTACAGAAATTTGTGAAGCGATGTATCCTTGTTATAAAAAATATGTTTCTGATTTTCCTCAATTAAAATTCAGAAAAATGACTTCTCGTTGGGGTTCGTGTCAACCGCAAAAAAATATTTTAACATTTAATACGCTTTTAATTGAAGCTCCTGTCGAGTGTGTTGAATATGTTGTGGCACATGAGTTTACACATTTTTTAGAGGCTAATCACAGTAAAAATTTTTATAATAAATTAGAAAAAATAATGCCAGATTGGAAACAGAGAAAAAATAAATTAAATAATAAAAAATAATAAAAAAACAACCATCATTTTTGATGGTTGTTTTTTTCTAAATATTTATTTAAGACAGTAAATTCTCTTAAATATAAACTTCGCCAGTCTTCTCTCATTTCGTCATATTTTCCGAAAATTGCTAATGCCTTGTCAATTTCAACCCATTCGGCAGTAATTCCATGGTCAATTTCGGTTGGAGTTAAAGCACTTTTGCCAGTACCAGTTATTTCACAAGGGAAGTAGTGACTTATGTAAAGTGTTTCGAAACAGTATTCATTAACTGTTATAAATTCGTCACTTATAGTTTTAGAAGTTAAACCGGTTTCTTCTTCTACTTCGCGTACACAACATTCTGCTAAAGTTTCATCTTCTTCAAGCCCACCACCAGGGCTCATATAAATATCAGTATTTAATTCGTGAGAAAGAAGAATTTTATTATCTTTAATTATAATCGCTCTGCCAGAATGTCTGATTCTCTCGGGTGGGTCAGAGTGATGCTCACTTCTTAATGTAGCAATGTTCTTTTTCATATAATCACCATTTATATTTTAGCAATTCATTTTATATATGTCAATTGATTATTATAAAGAATTATGGTATAATGAATTTATTAATAAAATAAGGTGATTGCTTTGAATTTATTACATATGAAATATGCAGTTGAGGTCGCAAGGCTCGGTTCTTTAGGTAAAGCATCAGAAGCTTTACTAATTGCAACCCCAAATATCAGTCGCTCAATTAAAGAATTAGAAGGTGACC
The DNA here is from genome assembly GCA_045587825.1 of Acutalibacteraceae bacterium. Lineage (GTDB taxonomy): Bacteria > Bacillota > Clostridia > Oscillospirales > Acutalibacteraceae > DTU089. The sequence continues at coordinate 4,160 of JAZNCY010000059.1, read as the reverse complement.
TTGGCATAACTATTTTTGAACGCTCACAAAAAGGTGTAACTTTAACTCCTGATGGCGAAGAATTTATAGGCTATGCAAAAAACTTGTTAAAGCAAATTGAACACGTTGAAGGTCTTTATAAAGAAAATAGTGTAAAAAAACAAAGATTTTCAATTTCAGTTCCAAGAGCATCATATATTGCAGAGGCGCTTGTTGATTTTTCAAAAGAATTAGGTAAAGAACCAGTTGAAATTTTCTATAAAGAAACAAACTCTCAACGTACAATAAACAATATTTTAAATCACGACTATAAATTAGGTATAATCCGTTATGCTGAGAATTACGATAAATTCTTTAAAACAATGCTTGAAGAAAAAGGGCTTGCTTACGAAATGGTTACCGAGTTTTCTTATAAGCTTGTAATGAGCGCCGAAAGTCCTTTAGCAAAAAAAGAAAATATCACCTTTGATGATTTAACAGATTTTATTGAGGTTGCTCACGCTGACCCTTACGTGCCGTCTTTACCTTTAGCAAAAGTAGTAAAAGAAGAGCTGCCCGATAATATTGAAAGAAGAATTTTCATTTTTGAAAGAGCAAGTCAGAATGATTTGCTTTCACAGAACAAAGAAACTTTTATGTGGGTTTCACCAATTCCAGAGGATACCCTGAAAAAATATAACCTTGTTCAGGTGGATTGTGTTGATAACAAAAAAATTTATAAAGATATCCTCATTTATAAAAAGGGTTATAAGCTGACAGATTTAGATAAAAAGTTTATAACTGCTTTATGTGATGCAAAGCGTAAAAATTTCTGAAAATCAGGTGTTATCAAAAATGATAACACTAACCTAACAATTTAATAATTTACAAATAAAAGCAACCTTGTTAAAATATTAACGAACTTGAGAAACACAAGAATTATCAAGAAGGAGTTAATGACAATGGTTACTAAAGAATACGAAATCATCGACAGCGTTGAAACACTCGAAAAAGCAATTAAACGCGTAAAGAAAGCACAAGAGGTTTTTGCTACTTTCACACAAGAGCAAGTAGATAAAATCTTCTTAGCAGCAGCAAGTGCTGCAAACAAAGCAAGAATTCCACTTGCAAAAATGGCAGTAGAAGAAACAGGTATGGGTATTGTTGAAGATAAGGTTATTAAAAATAACTACGCTTCAGAATACATCTACAATGCCTATAAAGAAACAAAAACTTGCGGTATTATTGAAGAAGATAAGGCATTCGGAATTAAAAAGGTTGCAGAGCCAATTGGTGTTATAGCGGCGGTTATTCCAACAACTAACCCAACATCAACTGCAATTTTTAAATGCTTACTCGCACTTAAAACACGTAATGCAATTATCATTTCACCACACCCAAGAGCAAAGAATTGCACAATTGCTGCTGCAAAGTTAGTTCTTGAAGCTGCAGTGAGTGCAGGTGCTCCAGAAGGTATTATCGACTGGATTGACGTTCCATCACTCGAAATGACAAATACAGTAATGAAAGAGTCAGATATTATTTTAGCAACAGGTGGTCCTGGTATGGTTAAGGCTGCTTATTCAAGTGGTAAACCTGCTTTAGGCGTTGGTGCTGGTAATACTCCTGCAATTATAGATAGCACAGCAGATATTCTTTTAGCAGTAAACTCAATCATTCATTCAAAAACATTTGATAATGGTATGATTTGTGCTTCAGAACAGTCTGTTATCGTTTTAAAAGATATTTACAAAGAAGTAAAGAAAGAGTTTGCTTCAAGAGGATGTTATTTCCTTAATAAAGACGAAACAGAAAAAGTAAGAAAAACAATTATTATAAACGGTGCATTGAATGCAAAAATCGTTGGTCAGAGTGCTCACAAAATAGCTGAGCTTGCTGGTGTTACAGTTCCAGCTGGTACTAAAATTCTTATAGGTGAAGTTGAAAGTGTAGAAATAAGCGAGGAATTCGCTCACGAAAAGCTTTCTCCTGTACTTGCAATGTATAAAGCAACAGACTTTAATGATGCACTCAAAAAGGCTGAGCAATTAGTTGCAGATGGTGGTTTTGGTCATACTTCATCAGTATATCTTAACGAAGTAACTGAAACAGAAAAAATCAACGAGTTTGCTTCAAGAATGAAAACTTGCCGTATTCTTGTTAATACACCATCTTCACACGGTGGTATCGGTGACCTTTACAACTTCAAATTAGCACCATCACTTACACTCGGTTGTGGTTCATGGGGTGGCAACTCTGTGTCAGACAACGTTGGCGTTAAACATCTTTTAAATATTAAAACAGTAGCAGAGAGAAGGGAAAATATGCTTTGGTTCAGAGCACCTGAGAAGATTTACATCAAGAAAGGGTGCTTACCAGTAGCACTCGACGAGCTTAAAACAGTAAGGGGTGCTAAAAGAGCATTTATCGTTACAGATACATTCCTTTACGAAAATGGTTACACAAAAGCAATTACAGATAAATTAGACGAAATGGGTATTGCTCATACAACATTCTTTGACGTTCAGCCAGACCCAACTCTCAAAAATGCAAAAGACGGCGCAGCACAGATGACTGCATTCAAGCCAGATACAATCATCGCACTCGGCGGTGGTAGTGCTATGGACGCTGCAAAAATTATGTGGGTTCTTTATGAACACCCAGAAGCAGACTTTATGGATATGGCAATGCGCTTTATTGATATAAGAAAACGTGTTTACACATTCCCAAAAATGGGCGAAAAAGCATACTTTATTGCAGTTCCAACTTCAGCTGGTACTGGTTCAGAGGTAACACCATTCGCAGTTATTACAGACGAACAAACAGGTGTTAAATATCCACTTGCAGACTACGAGCTTCTTCCTAATATGGCTATTATTGATACTGATTTCCACATGTCTGCACCAAAAGGACTTACAGCAGCTTCTGGTATTGACGCTGTAACTCACGCAGTTGAAGCTTATGCTGCAATGCTCGCAACAGATTACACAGATGGTCTTGCCTTACAGGCATTAAAGAACATCTTTAAATATTTACCACGTGCTTATGAAAATGGTCAGACAGACGTTGAAGCAAGAGAAAAAATGGCAAATGCGGCTACAATCGCTGGTATGGCTTTCGCAAATGCATTCTTAGGTGTTTGTCACTCAATGGCTCATAAATTAGGTGCATTCCACCACTTACCACACGGCGTAGCAAATGCTTTAATGATTGAAGAGGTGCTTCGTTTCAATGCAAGTGAAGCTCCTGCAAAAATGGGTACATTCTCACAGTATGACCACCCACACACTCTTGCACGTTATGCTGAAATCGCAGATTTCTTAGGTCTCGGCGGTAAGAATGATAAAGAAAAATTAGAAAACCTTATTAAAGCTATCAATGAGCTTAAAGAAACAGTTGGAATCAAAAAGACAATCAAAGATTACGGCGTTGACGAAAAAGCATTCCTTGATAATCTTGATGAAATGGTTGAGCAAGCATTTGACGACCAGTGTACTGGTGCAAACCCACGTTATCCATTAATGAGCGAAATCAAGCAGATGTATCTCAACGCTTACTATGGTAAACACTTTGTAGAAAATGAAATGCCAAAGGCTTAAGGGGGACAGTAAAATGAAACTTGATAGAATTATTGCAGTAAGAAATAATAAAACAATTTATCGCGATGGCGACAAATGTATAAAAGTATTTAACGAAGATTACTCAAAATCAGATATTCTCAACGAAGCATTAAATCAGGCAAGAATTGAAGAAACAGGTCTTAACATTCCAAAGGTAACAGAGGTTACTATGATAGATGGCAAATGGGCTATTGTTTCAGAGTTTATAAAGGGTAAAACATTATCACAGTTAATGGAAGAAAATCCTGAGAAGAAACAAGAGTATCTTGAATTGTTGGTAGATTTACAATTAGAGGTTCATTCAAAAACAAGTCCTTTACTTAACAAATTAAAGGATAAAATGACAAGAAAAATTACTCAGTCAGAGTTAGATGCAACAACCCGTTACGATTTACATACCCGTCTTGAAGGTATGCCAAAACACAAAAAGGTTTGTCACGGTGACTTTAACCCATCAAATGTTATCATTGCAGAAGATGGTACACCTTACATTTTAGACTGGTCACATGCAACACAGGGTAATGCTTCTGCTGACGCAGCAAGAACATATTTACTCTTCTGGCTTAATGGCGATATTGAAGG
>JAZNCY010000058.1:0-3819 GCA_045587825.1 Acutalibacteraceae bacterium | reverse complement strand
AATAAGCGTAAGATAAAAATTTATCTTCCGTAAAGGTTTTATCCAAAACGAAAATATCTGAAACAGACATTTCACCAGTAGTTACAGTGCCTGTTTTATCAAGAACTACTGTGTCAACTGATGACAAATTTTCAAGGGCTTCGGCAGATTTAATTAAAATACCATTTTCTGCTGCCTTACCGGTACCAGCCATAATAGCAACAGGAGTTGCAAGACCTAATGCACACGGGCACGAAATAACAAGAACAGTAATTCCCATTGAAAGTGAGAAATCAACAGTTGCACCACTTATAAGCCAGATTGCAAATGTAATAATAGCAATACCAATAACAATCGGAACAAACACACCGCTTACCTTATCAGCAAGTCTTGCAATAGGGGCTTTTGTGTTACTTGCATTGTCAACAAGTTTTATAATCTGTGAAAGGGTAGTGTCACTACCAACCTTTGTAGCTACCATTTTAAACGTGCCATTTTTATTTATAGTAGCACAAATTACTGTGTCATCTTTTTCTTTATCGACAGGGATGCTTTCGCCGGTAACTGCTGATTGGTCGATTGAACCTTCGCCTTCAACAATAATTCCATCAACAGGAATGCTTTCACCGGGTCGTATAATTAACGTGTCACCAGCTTTTACTTCTTCTGCAGGAATAGTTACTTCAACACCATTTTTAATTACATTTGCAGTTTTTGGTGCTAAGTCAATTAACTTGCCTAATGCATCAGAGGTTTTTGCTTTGCTTTTTGTTTCTAAATATTTGCCGACTGTAACAAGTGTTAAAATCATAGCGGCAGATTCAAAATAAAGCTCGTGCGAGTATTTGTGGACTAATGTGAAATCACTATGCCCAGCACCATAGCACATAAAATAAAAAGAAATAAGACCATAAATAAACGATGCAGAAGAGCCAAGAGCAACTAATGAATCCATATTAGGTGCTTTGTGTTTTAGTGCTTTAAAGCCCGAAATAAAGAATTTTTTATTTATTATCATTACAGGCACAGTCAGAATTAACTGTGTTAATGTGTTGACTAATATATTCTCAGTACCAGTTAAAAACTGTGGCATAGGAAGTCCGAGCATTCCACCCATAGCAACATACATCAATGGAATTAAAAAACAAACAGAAGAAAAAAGTCTTATCTTCATAGATTTCTGTTTTTCTTTTTCATTCTTTTTTCGTTCATCCCAGTTGCTTCTTATATTGCTTTTTTCTTCACTTTTTTCATCCTTTAATGAAGCACCATAGCCAATGGATATAACTGTATTAATTATTTTGTCAGCAGTCATTTCTTTTTCGTCAAAAGACACCGACATATTTTCATTTAAAAGATTAACTGATACACTTTCTACGCCAGAGAGCTTTTTTACCGCTCTTTCAACATTTGCCTGACACGCAGCACAAGTCATACCAGTTACGTTAAATTCTTTTTTCAACATTTAATCAGCTTCTCCATTTTTACGTGTGGTACGTTGACCTCATAAAATATGTCACTCACTTTTTTATAACCACATTTTTCATAGAACGGGTGTACCGAGAACTTTGCTTCTAAAAAGAAATATTTATAGCCCTTAGTAAAAAGTTCTTTTTCAGCAAAATCTAAAAGTAGTTTTCCAAAACCTGATTTTCTATATTCAGGTAAAAAGCAAAAACGTTGAATTTTAACTGTATCTTTTATTGTAAGATTAGCTCTTAATGTACCAATAGGTTTATTGTCATACAAAGCTAAAAAATGCATACAACCGACTCCGAGAGTATCGAACTCGTCAAGCTCGATACTCTCAGGTACATTGTGCTCTTCAACAAAAACTTCTCGTCTTATTTTTAAGGCTTTTTCTAAATCTTCAATCGTTTCAATAATTTTTATTTCTAACATAAATTATCCTTGTGGTGTTAATTCGAAGAATACAACTGCATGAGGGTCTAATTCTGCATCAATAATAAGCTTGCCATATTCAACAGTTGCGGTAGAATCAACAGGAGTTAACTTTGAAGCCTCTGTGTATTTTGGATAAAGCTCATTAAAGTAAATGTTTCTTGCATTTTCATCCATAAGAGTTGTAGGGTTGTCAATCTGAGGGTCTTGTGGTGACCAGTTGAAACAATTACTTGTAATGTTATAAGCTTCTCTATCTTTCATCCAATCATCAAAATAGTTGCAATCGTCATCAATAATATAAGCTCTTACGTTGAATTTCTGACCATCATATTTTGGTGCGTTGATTACAAAAGATGTCTTGATTGCTGTATCGTAATTAAGGTCGTTTTTAAAGTTGTAAGCCATAACGCGAATTGTGCCTGTGCTTTCATCTATTGCAGAAACGGCACCGATATCAGCTCCACCAATATCACCAGCTTGTTGCTTTGCTGTAGGTAAAAGCTTAGAGCCTTCAAATTTAGCAGCATTTTTAGCAACGTGGTAGCTTACAGTTGGGTTACCCTCTAAAAGTCCATTTGAAAGGTAGCCCCAAGCAGAGAAATAGTCAATATCATTATTAAACATCTGTGCAATAAGTCTTGCATCGTAAGAAGCCTGATAAGTGTGGCCGACAGTTCTTGAAAGAAGCTCGTCATTATTAGCACCACTTACAGTACCAACAAGAAGTCTGCCTTCGTCAATACCATATTCTAAATCTGTAAGACCAAATTCTTCTGCTGCAGCTCTTAAATTGTTAATAGTACCAGGAAGGTCATAGCCGCTTGTGTATTCACCTGGTGCATAATCATAGAATGAGCCGGCAAGGTAGCAGATTCTTGTGCCTTTTTCGCCTGTTTTGTAGTTTGTGCCAACTGCACAGTGCTCAATAAAATCTTTTTCATCCCATTGACCCTCTGTAACAGACATAGCGTGAGCGCCAACGTAAATATCTTCACCAATAACATCAATAAGTGCCTGTACTGTGTAATCGTAAAGCTTGCAGTATTCTTTAAAAGCACTGTCAGCCTTGCCGTCATTAGCAATAAACCAGTCAGCGTTTTCAAATTCTGTCATAACGCCAAAACGCCAGGAGAGAACTTCTTCTCTGCCAAATTCATCAACTAAAGCAGTAGCTAAAGCGTAGATGTAATTGTAATAAACGTTATAATCATCTGGTGGGTAAGGGTTAATGCCAAAGCCGTGCTCTGTGGTAGCTTTTTCTGAATATTTAAGTGGAACACTACCTAATTTAAGCATAGGCTTTGCACCTAAGTTAACAACGCCACGGCAGTTATCTAAAAGACGTGTAAAATCGTAGTCATCAAGTACAGTTTTATCAAGTGGATTTTTGAATAAATCTCTTGCTTCTGTACCACCAGAGCATTGCATAAACTGAACGTACTCTACGAATTCAAAGATGTTATTTTCTTTGTTTACCTTTGCATCTTTGAAAGGATTACCCTCAATAGACCATATGTTAACGTTATTTACAACGTTTGGTAAAGTGTTCTCAGCAGGTGTGTTTGCATTAATTGTAAATTTGATTTCGTCATAAGGACGATCAAAATTTGTGTTGAAGCTTATTGAACCAATAAGTGTAGCAATAACACTTATAAGTGCCATAAGTCTTTCGAAAACAACTGTAATTGTCATAAACAATACCCCTTTTATAATAAATATTTTTTATTAATCCCACTCTGCACCTGTTACGGTGTCCATATCAATACCTTTTGTTTCGTTAACTTGTTTGAATAATGAAACAAGTGCCACAATGAAGCCTGGTACTAAAAGTGCGAATGAAACAATTCCTACTACTGTGTTACCAATGGTGAGTGTAAATGGAAGGCTTAACGTGTAAGAAAGTGCTACACCAATTCCGGTAACAATAAATTGTGC
>JAZNCY010000057.1:0-6851 GCA_045587825.1 Acutalibacteraceae bacterium | reverse complement strand
AATGCTAACAGACTTTACGAATATTTCTGTGAAGAGCTTTTAAAGAATGGCGTAAAGGCAGTTAAGAAAGGCATTTTTGGTGCTGATATGAAAGTCGCTTTAATTAATGATGGTCCTGTTACAATTACTTATGATACAGATTTATGGTTAGGATAATTTAGTCTATGTATATTAAAAGATTACCATTAGGTGACGTAGAAGCAAATTGTTATGTAATTTGTGACGAAGAAACAAAAGTTGGTGCAGTTTTAGACGTCGGCGGATTTTCTGACATTTTATTAAATGAAATCAAAGAAGCGGGTATTGAAGAGTTAAAATATATTCTTTGCACTCACGGTCACTTCGACCATATTGCAGGTATAAAGAAGCTTAAAGAAATATACCCACAGGCAAAAATTGTAATTGGTGAAAAAGATGCAATTTTAACAGAGGACTCTGACAAAAATGTAGCTGACTATTTTGGTGCTTCATTTGAAAGCTTTAAGCCTGATATTCTGGTGAAAGAAAATGACCAGTTAGAAATAGGTAGTAAAGAATTCAGAGTACTTGAAACTCCAGGTCACTCTTTAGGTGGCGTCTGCTATATCTGTGATGAAGAAAAATTCATTTTTTCTGGTGATACACTTTTTAAGCTCACAGTTGGCAGAACTGACCTCTGGGGCGGTAATTTAAACGAGCTTCTTGACTCTGTTGAAAAGCTTATGCTTCTTTCTGATGATTATATAGTTTACACTGGTCACAATATTTCTACTACCATTGGTAGCGAGAGAGTACGAAACAGATATTTGAGAAAAAAGAGAATATGACGTTATTTTGTATTTCACACTCTTACCACTATGAAATTGAAAATGTAATAAGATTGTTTTTACCATTTCAGAAAATTCTTGTTTTAAAAGAAAAAGGTGAATTTTCTGGAGATTATCTCTACACAGAAAAACAAGAGGAAAACGAAAAAACAACACTTATTTCTGAATTTTCATTCGGCGGTAAAGAATATAAAAGTAAAAAAGAATATTTTAATATAACAGACTCGGAAGCCGAGCTTTATTTAGCAGGTATGGTTTTAGCGCAGTTTATAAGTGAATTTAACTTCAAGCCAAACTGGGGCATTGTAACTGGTGTAAGGCCATCAAAGCTTATGGCTACTATTATAAATGAAGTGGGCGAAGAAAAGGCAGTCAAGCGTTTCGTAGAAAAATACCTTGCAAAGCAAAAAAAGGCTGAGCTTGCATTTAACGTTGCAAAAATGGAAGAAAAAATTATAAATTCAGCAGATGGTGATAGCTTCAGTTTATATATTTCTATTCCATATTGCCCTACAAGGTGTAGTTATTGCTCTTTTGTTTCTCATTCAATTTCAAATGAAAAAGCAAGGGACTTGATTCCGCAGTATGTAGAAAAGCTTTGTGAGGAATTAAAGGCTACTGCTGAACTTTCTAAGAAAAATAATCTTTATTTAAAAAGTGTTTATTGGGGTGGTGGCACACCTACAACACTCTCTCACGAGCAGTTAGATGTGATTTTAACCGAAATAGAAAATGACTTTGATTTATCGAGGTGCATTGAATATACAGTTGAAGCGGGCAGACCCGACACAATAACAAAAGAAAAGTTAGAAGTTCTTAAAAAACATAACGTAAACAGAATAAGTATTAACCCGCAGACTTTTAATAATTCTGTTTTAAAAGAAATCGGCAGATGTCACTCTGCTGAGGAAACTGTAGAAAAATATCAATTAGCACGGGAAACGGGCTTTGATGTAATAAATATGGATTTAATTGCAGGGCTTCCTACCGATACTGTTGAAGGCTTTAAAAACAGTATTGAAAAAGCACTTTCTTTAAATCCTGAAAACATTACTGTTCATACGTTGTCTTTGAAAAGGTCATCTACTATTGTTACTGAAGATGAAAAGAGTGGGCTCGATGCCACTATTACAAGTGATATGGTCGAGTATGCAAATTCTCGTCTTACAGAGTGTGGATATAAGCCATATTATATGTATCGTCAGAGTAAATCGTTAGGTAACTTAGAAAATGTTGGCTGGTGTAAAGAAAGTAAAGAATGTTACTATAACGTTTATATGATGAGCGAATGCCAGACTGTTTTATCAGTTGGTGCTGGTAGTGTAACGAAATTAAAAGCACCAGACGGAAAACAAATTGAAAGAATTTTCAATTTCAAATTCCCATTTGAATATATTTCTCGTTTTACAGAGCAAATAGAAAGAAAAGACAGAATAAATACATTTTTCAAGGAATATCCTATTAAAAGGAGTTGAATTTTTATGTCTAATATCAATAATAATCTTCAGTACATTCAGCAGAAAGCAAACAGTCCTGCTACGTTTGTTGAGCTTTGCGAGGGCAGATATAACAGAATTATTGAAAATATCGCAAAAAAAGTAGCAGAAAACGAAAAAATAGAAATTATTATGCTTGCAGGTCCAAGCTCTGCTGGTAAAACTACAACTGCCAAAAAAATAAGAGAAGCATTAAAGAAAAATGGTGTTAACAGTTATGCTATTTCTCTTGATGATTTTTATCTTAATAACAGTGATGCTCCACGCTTTCCTGATGGTACACCTGACTTTGAAACTGTTCACGCTTTAGATATCCCCTTCTTTTATGAAGTAATGAAACAGATTTTAGAGACTGGCGAAGCAGATATTCCTGAATTTGACTTCTTAACCGGAAAAAGAAAAGAAGAGTTTAATCATATTAAAATTCAAGATAGAGAAGTTATTATTGTTGAAGGACTTCACGCTCTTAATCCTATTATTACAAAGGAATTGCCAAGTGACAGGCTTTTTAAAATTTACATAAATGTTTCTTCAAGAATTTATGACAATGGCAAAGAAATCGTGCTTAATAAACGTAATATGCGCTTTGTCAGAAGACTTGTAAGAGATTATAATTTCAGAGGCAATTCTGTTGAAAGAACACTCGAAATGTGGGTAACTGTACGTTATGGTGAAGATACATATCTTTTCCCATACAGGCATAATGCAGACGTTAAAATAAACACAATTCATCTTTATGAAACCTGTGTTTTAAAAGATACTGCAATAAAGCTTCTCAAAGAAGTAAAAAATGACTCTGGTTTTTATAAGGAAGCACAAAGACTTATTAGAAATCTTGAAAAATTCCCGAGTATTGATAAAAAATATATTCCTGAAAATTCACTTATGAGAGAGTTTGTTAAATTCTAAGGTGGTGACTTAATTGGCTAACGAAAAAGCTGTAAAAAAACAAAATGTGCTTAATGGTGCTATGGTTTTAGTTGTGGCAACAGCACTTGTTAAGATTATAGGTGCGATTTATAAAATTCCACTTACTGGTATTATCGGCTCATTAGGGCGTGGTTATTTTGCATCTGCCTACAATATTTATACACCTGTTTATGCAATTTCTATGGCAGGTCTTCCTGTTGCAGTTTCTGCAATAGTTTCAAAGAATGTTGCACTTGGTAAATATCGTGATGTAAAGCAAGTGTTTAAAGTAACATTCCCATTATTTTTAGGTCTTGGTGTTATTGGCACGGCATTTCTTATGTTGTTTGCGAATTATTACGTAACAACAATAGCACTTTCACCACTTTCTGTTTATGCAGTTTTCTGTATTGCACCTTGTGTGCTTTTCTGTTGCATTATGAGTACCTATCGTGGTTATTACGAAGGTCTTAATAATATGTACCCAACGGCAATTTCTCAGGTACTTGAGTCTTTAGGTAAGCTTATTTTTGGTCTTTCGCTTTCTTATGTAGCACTCGATTACGCTGTGAAGCAGGTAGAAGCAACTGGCTCTGTTTTCGGTTTTGAAGTGAAAACTGAAGCGGATGGTGCTATTGTTTACGCTCTTGCTGCGGCAGGTGCCGTTTTAGGTGTTACATTAGGTACTGTTATGGGTACCATATATGTAGTTATAAAGCATCACTTTAAGAAAAACAGTGATGGCATTACAAAAGAGATGCTTATAAATTCACCACTTGCACAACCTAAAAAATCAACAATGAAGGATATTATTGCAATAGCAGTTCCTACTGCAATAAGCTCATTAGTTTTAAACGTTACAAATTTTATTGATGCTGCTATGATTCAGAACAGACTTAAATCTGTTGTAGCAACGGGTTATGATGTTATAATGGGTATGTATGGTGACTCTATAACTTCGGCAGGGATAGCAAAAGAAAATATTCACACATTCCTTTATGGTGCTTATGATACTACACTTGATTTAAGAAATTTAATACCTACTATAATGATGACGTTAGGTGTAAGTGCAATTCCTGTTATTTCTTCTGCAATGGCAAAAAAAGATTTTAAGCTTGCAGGGAATACAATAAACACTATTTTCAGAATTTGTATGTTGTTTGCATTACCAGCAGGTGTTGGCTTCTTTGTACTTGCAGAGCCTATTTATACACTTCTTTATAAAGGTAGTGAAAATGAGTCAGGTATTGCAGTTGCAGCACCGGTACTCGCTCTTTATGGTCTTATGATGGTTATTTTAACAATATCATCACCGCTTACCAATATTTTACAGGCTATCGGTAGAGCAGATGTTCCTGCAAAGGCTTTAGCATTGGGTTGTGTTATTAAAATCGGTCTTAACTATATTTTAATTGGTATTCCAGAAATAAACATCAAAGGTGCAGTTTTCGGTACAGGAATGTTCTATTTGTTCTGCATTATTTATGATTATATAGTTCTGAAAAAAGAGACCGGTATTAAGCTTGACTGGAGTAAGGGTTTTATAAAACCACTCATTTCTTCAGTGCTTTGTGGCGTTGCAGCCTGGGGTGGTTACGAGCTTATAAGCACATATTTAGTATTCGGTGAAGAGGGTAGCAGATTAAATGGTGAAACAATCGCTTGTATTATTTCAATAATAATAGCAGTGGTTGTTTATGCAGTTTGTATACTCGTTTCTAAAACAATCGTAAAAGATGATATTTTAATGCTCCCAAAAGGCGAAAAAATCGCAGAAATACTTGAAAAATATAAACTTTTAGGGTAAAATAGACCTATTGTATAAGGACGGAAAAATATGTCAGTAAATTTTGAATTCAAAGAAAATTATACGTTCAATGACCTTGTTGAAATTGTGAAAATTCTTCGTTCACCAGGGGGATGCCCTTGGGATATGGAGCAAGACCACAAATCAATAAGAGAAGATTTCTTAGAAGAAACTTATGAAGTGTTAGAGGCTATCGACACAGAAAATAAAGTTCTTTTAGAAGAGGAATTGGGTGACGTACTTTTACAGGTAGTGTTTCACGCTCAGATTTCAAAAGAGGATAATGACTTTGATATAAATAAAGTTACTGACGGAATCTGCAAAAAGCTTATTATTCGTCATCCTCACGTTTTCTCAGATGTTACTGTTAATAGTACAGAAGAGGTTTTAAGTAACTGGGATGATATTAAAAGGCAGACAAAGAGCCAGGAGACACAAAGTGTGGCAATGGCAGCAATTCCAAAAACATTTCCGGCGCTTATGAAAGCTCAGAAGGTTCAAAAAAAAGCAAAAAAAGCTGGTTTCGACTGGCCGGATGCCGAGGGTGCCTTTAATAAGGTGCTTGAAGAAGCTGAAGAGCTTAAAGAGGTTTTTTACTCTGACAATAAAGACAGAATTGAAGATGAACTTGGTGATTTGCTCTTCTCAGTAGTTAACGTTGCCCGTTTTTGTGACTGTAATGCAGAGAGTGCATTAGAGAGAGCAACTATGAAATTTATGCGAAGATACACTGAGGTTGAGCGTTTAGCAGAAGAAAAAGGCATAGATATGCAAAAATCTTCTATAGAAACACTTGACAAACTTTGGGAATCTGTTAAAATGTTAGAGAAGTAAAGATGTCCAAATAGAAGGCGAAAGTACTTTTTGTCTTTTGGTAATAAAATCAATTATAATAATTGGAGGATTTTAAAATGAACAAAACAGATTTAGTAAATGCAGTAGCAGCTAAAGGTCTTACAAAGAAAGATGCAGCAGTAGCTGTAGACGCAGTTTTCGGTGCAATCGAAGGCGCTCTCGTTAAAGGTGACAAAGTTCAGCTTATCGGTTTCGGTACATTCGAAACACGTGAAAGAGCAGCTAAAGAAGGCCGTAACCCAAGAACAGGCGAAACAATCAAAATCGCTGCTTCTAAAGTTCCAGCATTCAAAGCAGGCGCTGGTCTCAAAAACGCTGTAAAATAAGTTATACTTATTAAATAATGAGCAGAGAAGGTTACTTCTCTGCTTTTTATTTTTTATAAACACTTGAAATTTACAGAAAAAATATATACAATATACTATATTAAAATAATAAAGTAAGTGAGATATGGTTATGAAGTATTTAAATGAGCATTTTAAATTAGTTGAGCAAAAATTAGAGCTTCCTGAGGAAGCTGTTGAGCTTTTCCATAAAATTGCTTTGAAAATTGAAAAAAGTGATAGTTTTTCAAAGAGGTTTCAGGCTACACTTGATAAGTATATGACACCAAAGGCACATGATTTTGGTGATATGTGTGACGATATGAAAAAACTTGCATTCCGTTACAGAGTTAAGGAATATAGCCTTACTTTTGTGTGGCTTATTGTTGCAAGTGAAAAGATGTTAGAGCTTTACAGAGAAAAGGGTATAAGCGAAGATATTTATTGGGACACAATTATGGACTTGAAATATAAGTTCAAGGAATGTGTTGAATGTAAAGATGTTTATGGTACATTCGTTGGTGGCTGGAATACAGGCTTTTATGAGCTTAATCGTTTTGCATTAGGTCGCTTCCAGTTTGAAAATTCTACTTTTGGCGCAGCTGATGAATTCACAACAAGTGCTGGCATTAAAATTAAAAGAGGCGACAAAACT
>JAZNCY010000056.1:0-11629 GCA_045587825.1 Acutalibacteraceae bacterium | reverse complement strand
ATAGTAAATGATAATATCTGGTTGTTAAAATGGATGGCAAATCTTTCTCATGAAGATATGAAAACAGTGTTGATGGAATTTAATGACAGAACTTTTGAAGTTATGAAGGGCATTAAAGAACAAACAGATGTAACTGGACCTACTCAATATATAGATTTAGAATTAGAGGGAAATTTAGAGAAGCTAAGATGGCAACAACCACAAAAAATACAATCTACTATAGTTTCTGAAAAGGTGTTCTCCGATAATATCATTGGTCGAGTTTTTTGTAAAATATTTAAAAGGTAACAATCAGGGGACGGATGATTGAGGTAAGAAGTAATAGTGAATAGTTAAGAAGTGAAAGTTGGAATTTGTATTACTTTAAAACTTAATAAAAACAACAAAACTCAGTTAATTGACTTTGGTCAGTTAACTGAGTTTTGTTGTTTTTTGTTATGTGAAACGAAAGAGTTTATTTTATCTAATTCCTAATTCCTATTTCCTAGTCCCTGACATCTTCTTCGTCACTGCACAAGTAAGGCAAATAACATCCGAAGCACCTGCAATAAGCAGAGTTTTTGCACATTCATCTAAAGTAGCGCCGGTTGTTTTAATATCGTCACAAAGAAGAATTCGTTTGTCTAAAATATCAATTTCGGGGTTTGCCTCAAACATACCTATAAGATTACCTTTTCTTAAGGTTTCATCAAGAAAGTGCTGTTCATCAGATTCTTGTGGTTTAATAAGAAGCTCTTCGCAAGGTAAATCTAAAAGCTCGCACATTTTTCTTGTGAGTAGCTCTGCCTGGTTAAAGCCACGTTCTTTTTGCTTTTTCTTGTGCATTGGTACAAAGGTTACTAAGTCAGGAGAGTAGTCTGATATTTGGTTTACATAGCATTTTGCCATTTCTTCTGAGAGAATATCTGCAACTTCTGTCTTTTTACGGAATTTTAAAAGCCTTATAGAATTACCTGCAGTACCATCATAATAAAATGGCGCAAAAATTGCTTCGTAATAAGATTTGTGCCCTTTGCAGCTACAATCTTCCTTACTGCAACCACATTTTGAACAAAGCTTGCCTGTTATTTCGTGAAGATTATCTTCACATTTTTTACAGATTTCTTCGTTGTGCTTTATAACAGATAAACAGTAGCGGCATCTGTTAGGGAATAAAAATGTAATTAAAAAATCTTTTAACTCTTGTCTGTTCATTAAAATTCAGCCTTTAAGAAGTGTGAAAGTGCAGAGTAGCGTTTTGCTTTTCTGTCATTAGCGGTCATTCTATAAATTAATTCGCCAGAGCCTACAGTTATAAGCATATCTTTAGCTCGTGTAACGGCTGTGTATAAAAGGTTTCTGTACGCTAAGTTCTCTACAACTCCCATAGCTGGAATTATAACTGCTTTGAATTCGCTACCCTGACTTTTGTGTACTGTAATAGCGTAAGATAAATCTAAATCTGCTAAATGTTCAGCCGGGAGCTCTGCAATTCTGCCGTCAAAGTTTATTTTTACAAGTCCACTTTTGGCGTCAATCTCTTCTAAAATTCCAATATCACCATTAAAAATTCCAGTGCCTTTTTCGTCTTCGCTTTCCCATTCAATATTGTAATTATTCTTAGTCTGCATTATTTTGTCGCCTTCACGGAAAAGCTGACCAGCAATAATTATTTCTTGTTTTTTATTATCTCTTGGGTTTAAAAGATTCTGTAAAATTTTGTTTAAATTTATAGTACCCGTTTCACCTTTTTTAGATGGGCATATTACCTGAATATCTGAAAGTGGGTCCCAGCCATAAGCGTTTTTTAGCCTTGTTGCGCAAAGCTCTGCAACAGTTTCTGCTGTTAAAAATGGTGAAGTTCTTTCCATATGGAAAAAGTCTTTGCCGTCATTTTTAAGGTCAGGCATTTCGCCAACAACAATTTTGTGAGCGTTACTTATAATTTTGCTTTCCATAGCCTGACGGAAAACTTTATTTAATTCTACAACTGGTAAAACCTCTGCTTTTATTAAATCGTGTAAGACGTTACCAGGTCCTACTGGGGGCAACTGGTCAGAGTCACCTACTAAAATAAGTCTGCAACCAAGTGGTAATGCATCTAAAAGACTTGCAAAAAGTGAAATATCAACCATAGAAAGCTCGTCTAAAATAAGTGCATTACAATCAAGAGGATTTTTAGTGTCACGTCTGAAAACAGGCTTGTCATCTTCATCCCATTCAACCTCTAAAAGTCTGTGAATAGTTTTAGCCTCTCTACCAGTTAATTCGGTCATTCTTTTTGCTGCTCTGCCAGTAGGTGCAGCAAGAGCAATATCAAGATTTTGCTTTTCAAAAACCTTAATAATACCCTTAATGGTTGTGGTTTTACCTGTACCTGGCCCACCTGTCAAAATCAAAAGACCTTTGTTTGCGGCAGTAGCAATAGCCATTCTCTGCAAATCTTCATATTTAATATTGTTTTCGTATTCAATATCGTCAATAGTCTGAGCGAGGGTGCTCATTCTCGGTGGTGGGAATTTTGCAACAATGCCCATTCTTTCAGCAATTCGTTTTTCATCTCTTATAGAAGATGGTAAAAAGACAAACTCTGCACCATCAATTATATATGTTTTTAGTTGTGCAGTTGAGACTAATGAATCTATTGTGATATCAATAGTATCTTCATTGGTAGAAAGTAAATCGGCACACGGCTTTAAAAGTTTTTCTCTTGGAATACACGTGTGACCTCTTGAAGAACGATTGTGTCGCATAACGTGAAGAATACCTTCTTTTATCCGGTATTCCGGAACTGGCTTTTCTTCTAATTTTTCTTCTATAACCTCTGCTTTTTCAAAGGAAATTCCAATACCCAATGAGCAAAGGCAATATGGATTTTCTTTAACCAATTCAACTGCACGAAGTCCTAATTTTTTGTAAATTCTTACACATTCATTAGGTGTTAAGCCGTATTTTTCAAGACCCAACATTACAGTTCTCATAGCATACTGTTTTTTGAATTCTTCGCCGATATTTTTAGCCTGGTCTATTGAGATTCCTTTTAATTCCGAGAGTCTTTCAGGCTCGTTTTCAATAACATTTAAAGTGTCAGCACCAAAAGTTTCTACAATTAAAAGTGCCTTTTTAGGTCCCACACCTCTTATAACGCCCGAAGAAAGATATTTTATAATCTGTTCACTCGTTTCTGGTAAAGTCCTTGTGAATGCAGTTACTTTAAGCTGTCTGCCAAAGGTGGGGTGCATAATAAATGAACCAGTTAAAGAAACTGTTTCACCAGCAGTAATGCCTGGCATAACGCCAACTGCTGTGAATAACTCGTCATCAGTCGAAAAATCAAGAACTGTAAAGCCGTTAGTGTCATTCTGGAATGTAATATCTTCAACTACACCAGTTATTGTTATAAGCTCTGCCTCCACCTTTTTTCACCACACTTTTTAAAAGATAGGTTTATTTTATCACAAATAAAAAATAAATGCGATATTTTTTTATGTTTTTTGCAAATAAAATTGAAAAAGAATTATTTGTATGATAAAATTAAAATGTTATAAAAAATTTAGTGGGATTGGTGACACTATGAAGTATTTAATCAACAAAACAAATCATTGCGATTTTAAAACAATCGCAGTAAACAGATTAGACCCACGTGCATATTTTATTGCACATTCTAAAAGAATTAACGCTAATCAGATTGATTACAATTACGAAAGATATCAGAGTGATGTTGTTACAGTTCTTTCTGGCGAGTGGGATTTTAAATATTATAAGAAAAAATCAAAGCTCCCTGAAAAATTAGATACAAATAAAATCACTTTTGATAAAATAAACGTACCTTCTACCTGGCAGAGAACTGGTTATGACAATCCAGCCTACATAAACTGCCCTTATACCTTTGACCCTGTTTATTTAGGACTCCCTGAAAAACAAGGTGTGAAGCCTCCTGAGCTTCCAGAAGATTTTTCTTGTGGTGTTTACAGAAAATTTGTAAAAATTGATGATATAAACAAGAATTTTATAATTACATTCTTAGGTGTTGCAGCATCTCTTGACCTTTACGTAAATGGTCAATACGTTGGCTACGGCGAAGGCTCACACAACTCTTACGAATTTGATATTACAAAATATTTAGTTGAAGGTGACAATGAAATTGTTGCTGTAGTTTTCCGTTGGACTAATGGTTCATATCTTGAAGCACAGGATATGTTCAGAGAAAACGGAATTTTCCGTGACGTGCTTCTTCATAAATATGAAAAAACATATATTTATGATTATGAAGCTATTCCAGTTAAAAAGGGTAATAAATATAACCTTAATGTTAAGCTTGATGTTAAGGGTGACTTAAAAAACAAAAAGATTGAAGTTGCTTTGCACGATGGTGCTAAATTTATTGCGACAAAGACAGTAGAAGCAGAAAAAGAAGTGAAATTAACACTCGAAAATCTTGATGTTCTTGAATGGAGTGCTGAAATTCCTAACCTTTATCAATTATTTATTACTCTTTATGACGGAAAAAATGAAACAATGACAATCCGTTCATTTACAGGCTTTAAGGATATTAAAATTAAAAATGCAGTATTCTATTTCAATGGTAAAAAGGTTAAATTAAAAGGTGTTAACCACCACGATACCCACGAAACAAAAGGTTACTGTATGAATTATGATGATTTACTTAAAGATGTTCTTCTTATGAAAGAATATAACGTAAACTGTGTTCGTACTTCACACTACCCACCAGACCCACATTTTTTAGAGCTTTGTGACCACTACGGTCTTTATGTTGTTGATGAAGCAGATATTGAAACTCATGGTCTTTTCCATTTGGGTTGTGAGGGTGATGCTATCAGTAATGACGTAAAATGGGCAAAGCATTATATGGACAGAGTAAGAAGAATGTATTATCGTGACAGAAACCACGCTGCTATTACAATGTGGTCATTAGGCAACGAAGCAGAAGGCTATAAATGTCAGGATAAATGCTACAAAATGCTTAAAGAAATCGGTACAGATATTCCTGTTCATTATGAAAGTGTTTGCAGAAATAAGCGTCAGCACTACGATGTGTATTCTGAAATGTATACTCATCCAGATGATTTAATTAAAGTAAGAGAAGGCAAGCGTGGTAAATCTTATACAGAAGTACCATTCTACCTTTGTGAATATGCTCATGCAATGGGTGTTGGCCCTGGCTCTTTAGAAGATTATTTTGACATCTTTATGTCACACGATATCTTTATGGGTGGTTGTATCTGGGAATGGGCAGACCACGCTGTAAAGCACGACAAGAAAAAAGATGGCTATAAATACGAATATACTTATGGTGGCGACCACGGTGAGAAATTACACGATGGTAACTTCTGTGTAGACGGACTTTTCTATCCTGACAGAACTCCACACACCGGTGCGCTCGAAATGAAAAACGTTTATCGTCCATTAAGAGTTAAACAGTTCAAAAATAATAAAATTACAATTACAAATACAAATCGCTTCAAATCTTCAAAAGGAATCGAAGTTTACTGGGAACTTCAGGAAAATGGCATAAATGCTTGTTGTGGTTCGTTCTTAACAGATATTGAAGCTCTTAAAGATGCTACATATACACTCGATTTACCAAAAGTAAATAAAGACAAAAACGTTTATCTTAACG
The DNA here is from genome assembly GCA_045587825.1 of Acutalibacteraceae bacterium. GTDB lineage: Bacteria > Bacillota > Clostridia > Oscillospirales > Acutalibacteraceae > DTU089. The sequence goes on along the minus strand of JAZNCY010000056.1, from coordinate 6,009 downwards.
TTACTTATCTTAACGAGGATTTTGAAATTGCAAAAGAGCAACTCCAGCTTAACAAAGCAGATTTTGATTTACCAAAGCTTACAAGTGGTAAAATGTCAATCACATCAAATGATGATATTTTAACTGTTAAATATGAAAATGGTAGTGTTGAATTCTCTGAAGTAACAGGCGAAATGTTAAATTACAAGAGAAATGGTGTAAGTATTCTTAATAAAGCACCTGTTTCTCATAAAGGCTTTATGTTGAATATTGTAAGAGCGTGTGTCGACAACGATATGTGGACAAAAGTAAGATATGTAGAACCAGAATTTGAAATAAATGATATAAGCGCTGAAATTAAAGCAGGTATTGCAACTGTTTCTCAGTTTATAACCATTTATGGTAAAAAAGAACCATTGTTTGAAGCTCACGTTCTTTACATTATCGGCGGTAATGGTGTAATTGATATTGAAGTTGCAATAAAGAAAATTGCTGAAGATAAAACGTTAGAAATTGACGTTCCAAGAATTGGTCTTACTGTTGAGTTGGATAAAAAATTCAATAAATTTGAGTATTTTGGACGTGGAGACAGAGAATGTCTTTGTGACTTCAAGGCACAGTCTTATGTAGGTCTTTATGAAAGCACAGTAGAAGAAAGTCACGAGCCGTATATCCGCCCACAAGATAATTCAAACCATTGTGATACAAAATATGTAAAACTTATGAGTGATGATGCAGAGGTGCTCATTTACTCCGACAGAGATTTTACATTTAATATTCACAACTATACTCAGGATACTCTCGGTAAAGGAAATCACAGAGAAGATGTTGCTGACGAAAAAACAACGTTTGTAACACTTGACGGCTTTACAAGAGGTACAGGCTCAAACTCTTGTGGTCCTGAAACACTCCCACAATATACAATTGATTTATCTAAAGAGCTTACATTCAATTTTGTAATTGTTCCAGATAAAAAAGAGGGTTAAAATATGGCAATGTTAGAATACATTTATCATTCAACTGAGAGTGAGAATTATAAGAAAATTCTTACTCTCAGAGAAAAAGATAGTAAAGACGAAAAGGCTTTTCATTTAAGTCTTATTATAGATGAAGATATTATTGCCTGTGGTAGTCTTGCCGAAACTGAAAAAGGCGTTTTTGAAATATATGGCTTGTTCGTAAAAGAGCAATACAGATTAAATGGTCTTGCTACAAAAATTATTGAAAGATTTAAAAAAGAAGCAAAAGAAAATGGTGCTACCGAAATTTTTTCTAATGCGCCAGTTTCTATTGTTCGCTTCTTTGAAAAGAACGGCTTAGCAGTTGATGGTGTATCATTCCCTGTAAAAGATAATCGTTTTGTAAAATGCTCATATCAATTCATTTTTGATGATGCAAATTGGGTTAGTTTCCACGGCGAAAAAGATGCAGTAATCGCACGTAAAGATTTTTATGTTGAAGCAATAAAAGAAACTGTGCTTTACGCTTCTGGTCTTGGTTTCTGTGAAATTTATATTAATGGTAAAAAGATTTCAAACAGACTTTTAGCACCAGCGTGGACTAACTATGTTTCGGTTGACTCTAAAACAATGAGTTACCCTATTTTCGATAAAATGACACAGAGAATTCTCTACGAAAAATTAGACGTAACAGAATTCTTGGTTGAGGGTAAAAATACTATTGTTTTCCATATCGGCGGTGGCTGGTTCTGTCAGTATGAATCAATAGGTGAATTAGCACCACACTATGGTGATTTAATGCTCTGCTTTAAATTAATGCAGGGTGAAAGACAAATTGCCCAGAGCGATGACAGAGTGCGCTATACAAAATCATACGTAAGAAAATCTAATATTTATTATGGCGAAGAACACGATGCACGCATAGGCAATTATGATTTTTCTACTGTGGACTGCGATGTGGATGACTGGAAGAGAGCAGAAGAAATTAAAAGACCTCTTTCTGTTTTACAAGAGCAGGATTGCATACCTGATAAGGTAATAAGAACAATTAAGCCAAAGTGCATTTATAGCCACGGAGATATCAAGCTTTATGACATCGGTGAAAATATTGCAGGTTATGCTGTAATTAAATTCCACGATGACACATCACACAGTGGTGTTTGTGATATTCGTTATGCAGAAAATATCAACGACGATTTCACACTCAATTTTGACTCGGCTGGTTGGGAATCAAGAGTTCAAAAAGACAGATTTATCCGTGACAGATTTAAAACAGAGTTTCACACTCGTTTTACCTGGCACGCTGCAAGGTATTTTGAAGTTATCGGCGATGTTGACGTAGTTGAGTATAGAGTTACACACACAGATTTAAAGCAAAAAATAAACTTTAAATCATCCGATGAAACTTTACAATGGATTTTTGATGCATTTATAAGAACACAGTTAAGCAATACACACGGCTGTATTCCATCTGACTGCCCACACAGAGAAAGACTCGGTTACACAGGTGATGGTCAATTAGCTTGTGAAGCTGTTATGACTTGCTTTGATGCAGAAAAAATGTATAGAAAATGGATGCAGGATGTGGCAGACTGTCAGGATGTTTATACAGGTCATGTTCAGCATACAGCCCCATTCCGTGGTGGCGGAGGTGGCCCTGGTGGCTGGGGTGGTGCAATTGTATTTGTGCCATACTCATTCTATAAATTCTATAAAGATAAAAGCTTCTTAGAAAAATATTACCAGAATATGTTAAACTTCTTAGATTATATGGAATTAAGAAGTGAAAATGGTCTTGTGGTAAAAGAAGAATTAGGTGGCTGGTGTCTTGGCGACTGGTGTTCACCTGATAATAAAAACTTGATTCCAGAGCCTTTTGTTAATACATATTTCTTAATAAAAGCATTTAAGCAAGTTGTTGAAATTTCTGATATTCTCGGTAAAGAAGCAACAGAATTAAAATTGAGACTTGAGAGTGTTGTTAATTCATTTAAAAAGGCTTATTATGATGAAGCAACAGGTACTTTCTGCTCTTCTCTTGAAGCAAGTGATGCTTATGCATTTGACATTGGCTTGGGTGATGAAAGAACACTTAAAGCAATAGTAGATAAGTACGAAGCTTTAGGTGAATTTGATACTGGTATTTTTGGTACAGATATTTTAATTCGTGTGCTTTGTGAGAATGGTTATAAAGATTTAGCAAGAAAGCTTTTAACTTCAGAAAAAGAAAACACTTTCTACAATATGAAAAAGCACGGCGCTACAACTCTCTGGGAAAACTGGAATGGTGAAGCTTCACACAGTCACCCGATGTTTGGTGCAGTTGTGCAATATATTGTTAAGTATTTCAATGAAGTGTAATTGAACAATATGTATAAAATTAAAAAGAATGCAGGTAGAAAATACCTGCATTCTTTTGTTTATATTGCGAATTTACTGAGCGTGAAATGTTATTGTATAATAATAGTATAAAATATTAGGAGTGGTTTTATGAAAAAATCATTAAAAAGAATACTCTGCGCTATGTTGGTGTTAGTGTTTATATTTGCAAACGCTAATGTTGCATTTGCGGTGGAGCTTAAATATCCAGAGATGAAACTCAGTTATCCGAAGCTTTATGATTCGGCTGTGGTCGGAGTAACTGAACTTTACGACGTTTTTGATGTGGATGCGTTTAATGATTATGTTGTTGAACAGTTGAAACTCGTTGATGGTGTTAATGGCAATTCTGGGTTGATTGATATAAGTAAATTTAAAATTCCTTCTTCAAAAGTAGATGATGTGTATAATCTGGTATGGTACAATTCTCCGGAGTTGTTTAATATTAATGGTCTCGGTTTTTACAGTTCCAGTGATGGAATTATTGCTGAAATGGGTTTCAGTACATATTACACAAAAGAAGAATACTCTGAAATGTACGCAAAAATGGTAGAGCATGCTGAAATTTTGTTGTATGATGTTAAAGGTAACGATTCTTTAAACGATGTAGAAAAAGCGCTTATTTTACACGACAGACTTGCAGCATTTAATGAATATGATTACGAAAGTTATGAGAATAATGCAATACCACGAAGTTCGTATAATGCTTATGGTGCATTAGGGCTTGGCACGTCTGTTTGTATGGGTTATGCTCTGGCTTACGATTACCTTTTAGAACAAGTAGGGATTGCTTCTGATTACTGTGCATCAGATGTGATTAACCACGCTTGGAATATAGTTTATATAGATGATAAACCATATCACGTTGACGTTACCTGGGATGACCCTGTATGGGATATTACGGGTAGAGTTAATCATAGCAATTTCTTAAGGTCGACTCAAGGCATAATTGAAACTGGTCATATTGGTGATGATGGGACAGTTGATTTTACTACTACTCCTGTAGATACAACTTACGATAACTACTTCTGGCAGAATTCAGGGGCTTCTTTTGAAGTTATTGGTGATAAAATTTACTATATAGATGGTACTGACCAAAAGTTATATGAAATTAATGATATAAACGATGCAGTTACAAAAACGTCGCTTACAACAATATCTGATTTCAGTAATTTTATGTGGTGTTATAATAATGGTTCGTATTATGGTGGTTCCTATTCAAAATTAGGTAGTAGTTATGGTTTGCTATACTATTCAATGCCAGATGGGATTTCGTGTTATGACCCGGCAACAAAGCAAGGTAAATCAATATTGACTCTTGAAGAACTCGAAGAAACTTATCCTGGTCGCACTTCAGATTATGATGTAACGGGTATGAATGTCTTTGCTTGTATTGTTTCAGGTGAGTATTATAACGAACCTTGGTATGAGACAGCAGATGTAAAAAAAGAAAACTATTTCGTTGTTGCTTTACACGAAGAGGCAAGTGAGTGGACTATTGTAACTCCTGCTACAACTACAACTAAAGGTAAAAAGGTACTTAAATGCACAAAGTGTAATGAAAGTATCAGAACCGAAGAAATTCCTGCTGTTAGTGAGCACACTTGTAACTGGAGCGATTGGGAAACAGTTGTAACCGCAACTTGTTCAGTAGAAGGTAAACAAATTTCAAAATGTTCAATATGTGGAGATGAAAAAACTCAGACCTTACCAAAACTTGAGCATAATTTTACAGAATATACAATTCAACCAACTTGTAATGCGACAGGTTTAAAATATAAGGAATGTTCTGTTTGCAAAACAAAAGTAACGTTAGAAACTATCTCTGCTACGGGCAATCATAAAGCAAGTGACTCGTGGGTAATTGGTAAAGCAGCAACCTGTGGTTCTGCGGGTTACAATTATCTTCCTTGTGCAAATTGTGGCACAGAGATGGAGAGAAAGACCATAGCACAGTTACCACACGGCGAAACAGAGCTTGTAAATGGAAAAGCTGCAACTTGTTCTCAGGAAGGTTACACAGGTGACACTCGTTGTAAAACTTGTAAAACTGTAATAACTTATGGTACAAAAATTGCAAAATCTAATCATACACCTTCTGACTGGTTAACAAAAACACCAGCAACATATTTAACTGATGGTGTTGAATACAGGATATGTACTGTTTGTAAAATAGAACTCGAAACAAGAACTATTCCTAAGAAGGTACACTCATCAGATGGTGGTAAAATTACTAAACCAGCAACTTGTACTGGAGCAGGGGTTAAAACCTATACTTGTACAAAATGTAACGAAGTAATCAAAACAGAAACAATACCAGCGAATGGTCACAATTCCAGTGTTATACTTCCACGGGTAGAGCCGACATTAACGTCTACAGGTCTTACCCAGGGTGCAAAATGTTCTGTTTGTGGTACAGAAACAGTAGCACAGCAGGTAATAGCAAAATTAGAACTCTCAGCTCCAGTAATAACATCATTACAAGTAACAACAGGTGGCGTGAAATTCACGTGGACTGCTGTGCCTAATGCGGCAAAATATAAGATTTACCGAAAGACTTATCATCCATCAACAGGTACTTGGGATTCTAAATGGAAAAAGATAAATAAGGTAGAAGTAAAAGGTACAGAATATGTTGATGGCACTGCAAAACTTGGTACACAATATATGTATCTCATAAAAGCGGTTAACG